>NZ_JBOHGB010000008.1:0-117336 GCF_050699935.1 Actinophytocola sp. | reverse complement strand
CTGCCGACCTCCACACCGCGGATCCAGCTGGCGGCGTTGGAGGAGACTCGCCTTGACGCCGCTGAGATCACCTCGTATACAGACACGCTCGTGCGTCATTTGGAACGCGAGCACAGTGCGGATGCGGTGACACCAGGCGGTGTCAGCTGGTTGCGGGTTCATGCAGTGCCCGTACGGCGCCTGGTGAACCAGGCGGTCCGGAAACTGCTGGCGTTGTCGAACTGGCTTCCCTTTGCGACAGCGCCGGGTCCGCTCGTGACCGGTGTGGACAGTCGTCTCGTTGAGACGCGAGACAACGCTGTGTTGGGCTATCACTCCTACACGGCCGCCTGGGCCGGTATCGCCTTCCTGCTCGCCGACAGCCCCAGTGCGCAAGCACTCCACATCGAGGAGAACTCTTCCGACGTCGTCGTGGCTCCTGATGTGGCTGCCGGTCTCGTTACGGCTGCGGCGGATGTGGTGGCGGTGTCGTGGTCGTCACGGCATGCGCAGACCTTGCTGCCTGTGTTGGAGATTCTCGCTGCGCGCGGGACGTCCAGTCTGGTCGTGGACTGTGCGAGCGAGCTCGATCAGCGGGTTCCCACCGTATTGACGGCCACCTCCGGACAGCGGATCACCGTCTCGCGTGTGCCAGCGCATGTCTTCGAGGAGACGGGCGGGCTGGCCATCTCGGGCGCGGCGGACTGGCGATCGGGCCGCACGCTCTCGGTCGGTGTGTGCCGAATCGATCTTGGTCGGCTTGCGTCTCTAGTGTCGCGCACGGTCCTGCGGAGCACGGACTGCACGCAGCCTTCGTGGGCGGCCGCATGTCGGCTGGAGCAGATGTTGGATCGGGTGTTCGCCGTGGCACGGTCTGCGGTGTTGTTGTGCAGCAACGACACCAGCCCGGTCGGCGTGTTGGCGGTGGGTGCGGCGGATCGCGCGGGCGCGGACACCGTGTATGTGCAGCATGGCGCGTGGGTGTCCGGGCAGGTAACGGGGAGGGCGGAGCACTGCGGGCACATCGCGGTCATGGGAACGCGTGATGTCCCTGTGGCTCGGCGATGGGCGCGTCGAGCTGACGCGGAGGTACACGTCGTGGGTCAACCGCGCTTTGACCCGTTGGCAGGCGTCGACAAGACTCGCCAGCGCCAGTATCTGAGCGATCTTCTTGCGGCGCATGGTCGTGTTCCGGACCAGCTGCTGGTGTGGGCGTGCCAACCGGTCAGCGCCCGCCGTCTCCGCGCGCAGTTCGACGTGCTCGTGGAGGGTGTGCGGCAGGCCATCAGTGATTGGGGGCTGGTGATCGCGCCGCACCCAGTGCAATCCGAGGAGACGTTCGCTTCGCTGCTGGCTGATGCGTCCGGGGTCCCGGTTGCCGTGGTGGCTTCGGAGGTCGGTGCCCGTGGTTGTCTGGGTGGCGCGCACGCGGTCGTGAGCGCTTCGTCCACGTGTGGGATCGAGGCGCTGCTGCTGGACGTGCCCGTGCTCGAACTGGCGTTGCCCGGTAACCGCACCCTTGAGCTGGCCGAACAGCACGCCGCCCGACGATGCACGAACGGCACCGATGTAGCTGTCGCGCTCGACCAGCTCGGCTGCCGCGGCACCGTGGTCAAGGTGCCCGAGAGCGCGAAGGACGCCGTGTGCCGGCCGCCGGGACGCAGCGCCGAGTCCGTCGCCGACCTCGTCGCGGCCTGTACGACCAATCGCGCCCGCCCAACACGGCGAGCGCATCAGTCCACGACCACGTTCCTTGGGGAATCACTGAGATGATCACACTGGCTGGACAGTCGGCGAACGAGCTGTACATCGCGGCGGCCGACGCGGTACTGCGCGACGGCGTGGCGGTGCATCCGCGCGGGCTCGAGACGCGCGAGATCCTCGGTGTGCATCTGCGGTTGACCGATCCCCGCCGGCGGTTCGTCGACCTGCCACCCGCGCGGGTGATCAACCCGGCGTTCGCCGTCGCCGAAGCGTTGTGGATCGTGTCCGGGAGCGATGCGCCGTGGATCTACCAATACAACAAGGCGCTGACCCGCTACGCCGATGACGGCGTGCTCCAGGGGGCCTATGGCCCACGGCTGCGCCGCTGGAACAACAGCGTCGACCAGCTGGATCACGTGCGCCGTACCCTCACCGAGGATCCGGACTCCCGCCAGGCAGTTGTTCAGCTCTACAACCCCGGTCGCGACACGCGCGGGTACCGGGATGTGCCGTGCACCCTCGGCTACCGATTCTTCGTACGGCAGGGTCGGCTGCGCATGCACACCACGATGCGCAGCCAGGATCTCTGGCTCGGTTTTCCCTACGACGTGTTCACCGCCACCCTGATCCAGGAGCTGATGGCGGGCTGGCTGGGCGTCGAGCTCGGCGACTATCACCACACCGTCGACTCCCTGCACCTCTACGCCAACCACCACGACTCCGCGGCCACCGTGGCGGCAGAGCCCACGACGCCGTCAGTGCCGATGCCGCCGGTCTCCGTGCCCTGGAAAGAGTTCGCCGCCGTGGTGGGCTCGGTCATCGACGGTGCCCCGCCGACCGGAGCCGGAGATACCTGGGGCATGTTCGCGGCCATCATGGCCAGCTACCGGGCCTGGAGCGACGGCGATCGCGCGACCGCCCATGCCTTGTCCGCCGACGTCGACAGCGAGCTGGGTGCGGCCTTGCGCCGCTGGTATCAGCTGCTCACCGCTGACCATCAGCATCCGGCAGTGATGGGGGTGGCACAGTGACGTGGCCGACTCGGCAGCCTCGACCGGGCCGCCGACCGGACGCAGTGCTCGGGGTGTGCGCCTACACCCACGACTCCGCCGCTGCCCTGCTCGTCGACGGCGCTTTGGTGGGGTTCGCCGAGGAGGAGCGGCTCGTCGGCGACAAGCACACCAAAGTGTTCCCGACCCAGGCGGTGGACTGGCTGCTGCGCGACGCCAACCTCTCCCGCGCCGACATCGCGGCCGTGGGCTACAACTTCCAGCCCACCAGCTACCTCCGCGCGCTCACCGACACCCCGACGCACCTGGTTCGGCGGGCAACGCGCGCCCGAGCAGTTCCCCGTGCCCGCAACGTCCTCAAGGTCTACCGCCGCACCAGGGCCCGGCTAACCATGTTGGCCCAGGAGTTCCCGGCCGCCCAGGTCACCCCGGTGCTGCACCACCGCGCGCACGGCCTGTACGCGTTCGCCTCCTCGGGCTACGACACCGCCGCCGTCCTCGTCGTCGACAGCCTCGGCGAAACGCAGACCACCACCCTCGCGCACGCCCGCCACAGCAGCACGACCTGTGACTACCGCGTCATCGACCAAATCACGGATCCGGCCTCGCTCGGGTACGCCTACGGCGCGGTCACCGAGCATCTCGGATGGCGTCGCGGCGATGAGGAAGGCACCGTGATGGCCCTGGCCGCCCTCGGCGATCCCGGCCGGTTCGCGGACCTCATGGCCCGCGCCATCCCGATGACCGAGCACGGATTCGCCTTGGATCCCGGCCTGTTCCCGCTGCGGGTGCTGTCCCGTCGCTTCGCGCGCGTCAGCCCCACCTTCATCCACGCCACGTGCCCCACCCGCCGGCCCGAGCACCCGGTGGAGCAGGTTCACGCGGACTTGGCCGCCGCCCTCCAGCAGCGCACCGAACAGGTGATGCTGCACTTGACCCGTCGGGTGCAGCGGCTCACCAGCGCACGGCGGCTGTGCCTGTCCGGTGGGGTTGCGGCCAACTGCGTCGCCGTCGGCGCCATCGTCGCCGAGGGCTTGTTCGACGAGGTTCACGTGCCGCCCGCGCCGGGCGACTCCGGCACGGCGGTCGGCGCGGCCGCCGCAGTACACCTCGACCGCGGACTCTCCAGGCCAACGGGCCTCAACGCGCAGTGCTATCTCGGGCCGCACTACCCGGACCTCGAGTTCCCGCCGCACCCGCGCCCCGGCCTGGCCGCGCGCCGCCCAGCTCACGCCGCCCGATTTCTGGCTGAGCAGTTGGCGAATGGCCTGATCGTGGGGCTGTTTCACGGCCGGCTGGAGGCTGGTCCGCGGGCCTTGGGCAACCGGTCGATCCTGGCCTCCCCGCTGCGGCCGGATGTGGTCGACCGGCTCAACCGGACTGTGAAGTTCCGCGAGCCCTTCCGGCCGTTCGCTCCGGTGGTCCTGGCCGAGGTCGCCCCTGGGTACTTCACCCTGCCGCAGCTGGCGCCGTACATGTCCATCGCCTCGGGTGTTACCGACCGCACCCGGCGCACCATCCCCACGATCGTGCACACCAACGGCACCGCCCGCGTGCAGACAGTCACGCCGCGCCAGAATCCGTTTCTGGCCGACGTGCTCACGGAGTTCGCTCGGCTCACAGGAGTGCCGGTGCTGATCAACACCTCGCTGAACATCAAGGGCAAGCCCATCTGCGGCACGCCAGACATGGCGCTGGACTGTCTGATCCAGAGTGGACTAGACGCGCTGATGATCGAAGGCTGGTGGATCGCCAAGTGAGAATCGGGTACAGCTTCTGGGGATTCCTCGGTCCCGGTGTGGTCGACACGCCGGATGGCGGGCGCAGCCACCGCCGGGTACTGATCGACGGCATCCGGTCCCGCGGCCACGACATCGTGTTCCTCCAACGCGACCGCGACCGCGCCGAAACCGGGCTCGACCTGACTGGCACCTACACGTGGGACGACGGCTTCCCCGACATCGATGCCCTGTTTCTCGAGTGGCGCTGGCCCATCCCCGGCCGCAACACCACCCCGTGCGCAACGACCGGCCACACCTGCGACCTGCACCGCCAACAGGCGCTGCTCGACCACTACACCCACCGTGTCGCCACGCCCACGGTCGTCTGGGACAAAGACCAGCACGTGTCCGGCGACGACCCGCTGCGCCGCGTCAGCAACGTGGCGGTGTGCGAACCCGCGTTGTCTCCCAGCCCCGACGCGGTGTCATTGCTGTTCCCGGTCGCCGACGACGCCATCGCCGCCGCCGATCCGGCACAACTGGCTTCCTCGCCCCGACCACTCACCTTGGCCTACGTCGGCAACCAGTACGGCCGCGACGACGCGTTCGATGGCTTCTTCGCGCCCACGGCCACTGCGGTGGATCACGTGGTGGCCGGCAAGTGGACCGACACCGACCGCTGGCCGCACGTCCGGTTCATCGGCCGCATCCCCTTCCCCGAGGTGCAGGAGCTGTACGGGACCGCGCTGGCCACGATCCTGCTTGTCCCCAAGCGCTACGCCCGAACCGGGCAAATGACCCAGCGCCTGCCGGAAGCTGTCCTCGCCGGCTGCGTCCCGCTGTGCCCCGCCACGATCCACCACGCCGACACGCTGGTACCGCCCGAGCTGCTGATCCGCAACGGCGCAGACGCCGTGCTCCGGCTTCAGTGGCTGCGCGACCACGCTGGCCGTGGCGAGCACGCGGACCTGCTGGCCGGCTGCCTGCGGCTCCTCCGCCGCTTCGCCCTCACCACGCAACTGGACACGGTCGAGCGCGTCCTGGATCACCTGACCACACCGGCGGCCACACCAGTGACCACGCTGGCGGGTGGGTACGCATGACCCACGATCAGGTCGACCCACTGGATCTCGGTCCGGTGAGCCCATGGTCACCCCGACGCGCCGGCACCGGCACCGGCACCACAGGTCGCCAGCTCAAGACGACTAGGTTGGAGCGCCATGAAGAAGGTTGCGGTCATCGGCTGCGGAGGCAGCGGCAAGTCCTATGTCGCGCGCGAGCTCGGGACACTGCTGAAAGCGCCGGTCACGCACCTGGACGCCGTGTTCTACGACCGCGATTGGAACGAACTCCCGAAGGAGGAGTTCGAGGCACGGCAGCGCGACCTTGTCGCCGAGCCGAGCTGGGTGATCGACGGCAACTACAACTCGACGCTGCCCGTGCGGCTGCAGGCCTGCGACACCGTCGTCTTCCTGGACCTGCCGACTGCCACGTGCCTGTGGGGCGCGGTGTGGAGGCAGCTGCGGCGGAGGGCTGGCCAGCACCGGGAGACCGGCGAATTCAACCGCATCCACCGAGGCGTCATCCGCTACATCCGCAGCTACCGCACGAAGATGCGCCCCAAGGTCCTGCGCAAGATCCAGGAACACGCCCTGCACACCGAGGTCGTCACGTTGACCAGCCGACGCCAGGTACGGCGCTGGCTGACCCAGGTCGCCCACGACCAAGCACGCCCGTAGTCATTCCCCGAACGGTACCCTCGAGAGTCGGCGCGGTTCACCATGGACTCCGTGCTCGCCAGGGGACGGGCCGATGACCCGGAACGGTGTGAACCCGTTCGTCAGCGGCGACATCGGCCAGGTGCTGTATGGCACGGCCGACCGGCTCGCGGCGCGCACCGGCGCCTTGCATCGCGCGAAGACCGCGGGACGTCCGGTCGCCGACGTCGTGGCCGAACTCGCCCACGTGCACCGGGACGGGCTCGCGTGGCAGGTGGTCCTCGACATCGGCTGTGGCCGCGGCGGCAGTACACAGGCGCTGGCAACGCAGCTGCAGCCGGACCTCTTGGTCGGCGTCGATGCCTCGGCCGCGATGCTGGCGGCGGCGCGTCGCCGGATGGCGGGCACTAGTGACCGGCCCGCTGTCGGTTGGACTCGGGGCGACTTTCACCAACTCCCATTCAAAACCGGGGTGTGTGCGCTCGCGGTCGCGGCGTTCTGCCTCTACCACTCGCCCCATCCGGAGCGGGCCATCGCCGAGATCGCTCGGTGTCTGGAGCCGAACGGTCTGGCGGTGCTGGTTACCAAGTCCGTCGACAGTTACCACCAGCTCGACGCCCTCGCCGCCGTGGCAGGGCTTGACCGCGACGCTCGCGTCCGCCCCAGTCTCTACGCCTCGGCCCACAGCGGGAACCTCGCGTCGCTCGCCGCCACCGCCCTGCACGTATGTCAGGTGGAGCACGAGCGCCACCGGTTCCGATTCACCAGCATGCGGCATGTTGCCGAGTACCTGGCCACCAGCCCGAAGTACCACATGCCGTCGACACTGCAAGGCCAAGTGGACGCCATCGAGGCTGCCTTGATCACCGCCGTCCCGGACCAGCCGGTGGACACCGACTCCACCGTCACCTACGTGGTTGCACGCCGAGGCGGCTCCCAATGACCAGCCGCATCGATCGTGACAGGTTCATCAAGACCTACCCCAGTACGCAGGCCCGCGCGGCGGCGGAGCACCACTACCACTGGCTGACCATCCACGCGCGCCCACTCCGCCTCCCCGGGCTCCTCCGTGCTGACGGCACCAGCCTCGAGTTCATCCGGGTCGAAGGGCGCCACGCCACCCCACCAGACCTTGTCCGGATCGCCGCGCATCTCGGTGACGCCCACCGCGCCGCATGGACTAGTGAGCTCCACCGTGCCCGAATGGACCAGCCGCACCCCATCGACCGTGGTACCACGCTGTCCGACTTCGTCAGTCCACGGCGGGACGCGTTGAACCGGTGCCTTGACGCCGGCGACCTCACCGACCACGACTTCGACGCCGTGCACGCCATCCTGGCCACGGCCGTGTCTCAGCCGGTGGCCTTCTACAAAGACACCAACCCGCGCAACATCCTCATCACCACAGCCGGCCACATCGTCACCGTCGACGTCGACGACCTGACCCTCGCCCCGTTCGGCTATGACCTGGCCAAACTCATCGTCACCCTCGCCATGACCCACGGCCAGCTCCCCGACACCCTCATCCACCGCGCCCTCGACGCCTACAACACCGCCGCGGCACGCCACGGCCCGCGCCACGGCCACGTCGACCTCGAGCACCTGTCCCGCTACGCCGCGCTGCACCACATCCTCACCGCGCCCTACATCGGCCGCGGCGGCTACCGATACCCCTGGCCCACCGTGCAACCCACCGCCTGGCAAGGAGTGCGTCCGTGATCACCACCGAGCTGCTGCTGGTCCGCCATGGACAGGCACACTGCAACGCGGCCGGGATCGTCGGTGGTCCCCGGACCTGCACCGGGCTCACCGACCACGGCAGACACCAGATGACGTTGGTAGCCGAACGGCTCGCAGCCGACTACCCCGGCATCCCAAGGATCACCACCGTCTACACAGGGCCCCGCCAGCGGCTACGCGAATCCGCGGAAATCCTCGCGCACTCCCTAAACGCGCCCATCGCCGTTGAGCCCAGCCTGGACGGACCGCGACACGGCGAGGCCGACGGACAGCCCTGGCAGGAGATCACCGCATCCTTCCGCGGGAATCCCCAGACCCATCCCGACCGGCCGTGGGCGTCCGGATCGGACACCTGGAACGACTACCTCCGCCGCGCCACAGGAGACCTCGCGGAGTTGCTGTCGCGGGTCGCCGGGCAACGCATCGTTGTTGCCGCGCACGGAGAAACCGTCATTGCCGCACACGCCCTCCTGCTCGGATTGTCGGCCGGCAACCGCGTGCGGTTCACCGTCGAGCGCGCCTCCCTCACCCGGTGGCAGCACCGACGCGATCGCTTCGGCCACGACAGTTGGTGGCTGGACCGCCACAACGACACCACCCACCTCCACGCGACAACACCGGCAGACGACATCCGATGAACCACGAGCACGAGCCCACGAAGATGACCGGAGCCGACGACGCATTCCACACGCTCGCCCGGCGAACACTCGGACCTGTGACGGCACTGTCACGCCCCGATCTCCCCGTGCACATCAGGGCCTTCGCCGACTCCAACGGTCGGCACTATCTGGCGAAACGGCATTCCTCGCACGAGCGCTACGAACGCGAAGGCCACGCCTACAAGCGCTGGGTTCCCGCGATCCACGACCGGGCTCCGCACCTGTTGGCTACCGATCCTGATCACCTGATGCTGTTGCTCACCGCGGTACCCGGCGTGCCCGCCACCCACGTGACACCCGGAGGCGACTCCGAGCGCGCGGCCCATCACGCCGCCGGCGCGGTGCTCCGTCGGCTACACGACAGCGCCCCACCCGAGGACAGCCTCCGCATGGCCGTGACACTCGCCGAGCGAACCCGGTACTGGGTCGACCGCACCGGGGCACTGTTGACCGCAGCCCAGCGGCGCCTGCTACTCGACCACGCCGACGCCATCGGCGCGGCTCCCGTCGAGGTGCGCTTCTGCCACCTGGACTTCCAACCGCGCAACTGGATCATCGACGACGACGGCATTCTGCGGCTGATCGACTACGAACACGCTCGGCCCGACGCCCGTGTCCGCGACCTGGCCCGACTCGCCCACCGCTACTGGCCCCGCCGCCCGGACCTCTACCACGCCTTCGTCCGCGGCTACGGGACAGCGCTAGACGACAGTGAACGGGTGCTCATGTACCACTTCGGCGCGCTCGAAGCCGCGACGGCCCTGGTTCGAGGAACTGAGACCGACAACACCGACCTGACCCTGCATGGTCGTACTCTCCTCGACCGGCTCATGCGCCATCCCGACCCTTCGCCAGAGCTGTGGAGCACACCATGAACCCCCTCCTCTCCCTGGCGGGCCAACGCGCGGTCGTCACCGGCGTCGCCGGATTCATCGGCTCCCACCTCGCCGCCGCACTCATCCGTGCCGGCGCTGCGGTGATCGGCATCGACCGCCGCAGCCCACACCACGACCACGCCGCAGCCACGAACCTCGCCGCGCTGCTCGACGCACCGAACTTCACCTACGTCACCGCCGATCTCCGCACGGAACCACTCGACCAGCATGTTCGCGACGTTGACGTGGTGTACCACCTCGCCGCGATACCCGGCGTGCGCCCCTCCTGGGGTACACGGTTCGAGGACTACACCGCGTGCAACATTCTGGCCACCCAACGGATCATGCACGCGGCGACCCAATTGCGCGTCCCTCGTGTCGTCGTCGCATCGTCGTCCAGTGTGTACGGATCGACCGATGGCTCACCCAGCAGGGAAAGCGATCCGCCGCGACCCAGCTCCCCGTACGGAGTCACCAAACTGGCCGCCGAACAACTCTGCCTCGCCCACGCGGCCCGCGGCGACTCCCCCACCACCGCAGTCGCCCTGCGCTACTTCTCTGTCTACGGGCCACGCCAACGCCCAGACATGTTCATCCAACGCGCCCTCACCGCCACCCTCACCGGTCGGCCCCTTCTCCTGTTCGGGCATGGCCATCGACGACGCGACTTCACGTTTGTCGACGACGTCGTGGCGGCCACGATCGCCGCCGGAGCCGCGCGCACACCCAGCACGGTCCTCAACGTCGGCGCGGGCGTCGGAGCTAGCCTGCGCAACGTCCTCGACATCATCCACCAGCTCGTCGACCGCCCCACACCCGTGGAGGTCGTCTCCGACCACGCCGGCGATGTCGACGCCACCTTGGCCGACACGACCTCCGCCCAGCACCTGCTGAACTGGCATCCCACCGTCACTCTCACCGAGGGAATCACCCAGCAACTGCGGTCGCTCGACCCGACGGTGAGCATCCTCACGACCAACAACAACACATCGCTCGCGCCATTCACGCAGCCAGCCATCTAGGAGTCCGCCATGGCACACACCTACGTTGGTCGTGCTGTCCTCGCCGTGATACCCGCACGATACTCATCATCAAGATTCCCAGGGAAGCCGCTGGCCACGCTCGACGGCAAACCAATGCTATGGCATGTGTACCAGCAATGCATGAAAGCGCAGACTATTACAGACGCAGTGGTCGCCACCGACGATGCACGGATCGCCGCCGCGTGCACCCAGTGGGGAATTCCGTCGACCATGACCAGAGACCACCCCACCGGGACCGACCGTGTCGCAGAATGCGCCCAAAAACCTGAATTCCGCGACTACGCCGGCTACATCAACGTCCAGGGCGACGAACCGTTCGTCTCACCCGAATCCATCGACGCCGTCGGCCTCGCCCTACGCCACCAGTGCGGTGGCACAATCGCGGCGGTCAACGCATACTGCGACCTGCACGAGCCAGCCGAGGTGTGCGACCACAACGTCGTGAAACTGACCTTACGCACCGATGGCTGCGCACTGGCATTCTCTCGCCAACCAATACCCTATCCGCACACGTCGACCCGATTGGCATACTGTCGACAACTTGGCCTGTACGGATTCACACCGTCCGGTCTTCATGCCTTCGCAACAACACTGCCTGGCCCCGTAGAACGTGCGGAGGGAATCGAAATGCTCCGACTTCTCGAGCGCGGCCTCGCAGTACAAATGATCAAAGTCAGCGACACCGGTATCGCAGTTGACACCCCTCAAGACCTTGAACGCGCCCAAGCATTCATAGAACACACACGGGTAGATCGTAGTGAACCGTCCGGCAATACCCGCAACCTCGTCTGAGATCGAAGGTGCAGACAACGTCTTGACTCTACCCAGACTCGGTCTCGACGGTCTGTCTGTACAGCAGCTCGTACAGGTGTGCGCCCTTGATGAGGACCGAGGCTTCGACGGGGCGTTCGTTGCCGCTGTAGATGACACGCAACTGCCGGATCACCGGCGTCCCATCTGGAAGGTCCAGCGTCTCGGCTTCCTCCACCGTCGGGGGGCGTGCCGAAATCCGGTCGACGAAGGTCCGCTGAGGAAAGCCGAGGTCGGCAAGTGCCTGGGGTGCGCCGCCGCGGATTTTCGCGGCCTTCGCCAGGCTGCTGTTGGCGGCAATCTCGGCGGGATAGTACGACGCGGACAACTCCACGGGCTGCTCGTCGTGGAAGAGAATTCTGGTGCGGATGATCGTGGTAGCACCGGATATCAGCTGCAATCCGTCGGCGATGTCCGCGGGTGGGACGACGTTCTCGACGTTGAGCAACTGGTAGCGGAACCGGCCTGGTTCAGGCTTGATGTAGGCGGAGGCGTCGATAATGAACGGCTGCCGATCGCGAACATAGACGCCCTTGCCGACCCGGCTGTCGAGGAAGCCTTCGTCCTTGAGCGCCTTCAGCGCGTGCTGGATGGTGGCGTTTGCTGCGCCGTACCGCTCGACGAGTTGCGCGGTGGACGGCAGTTGCGTACCTGGGCTCAGCTCGCCGCGCATGATGAGATCGCGCAGTTCCGCTGCGATCTGCTGATGCCGGGGCCGGACGTCACGGGTGCGAGGCAAGTCCGACTCCTGGGGACGCAGTCGGGCCGGTCATGGCGTCAGCTCGTATCGCAGCCGTCGCCCGTCGGCCACCATCGTCATCACGCTGGCTTCGACGGCCAGATCGTTCTCGGTAACAAGCGCGCGGGCGAGCAGCAGCACACACGACGGGTCGTCCAGCTCCAGCACGGCCCGTTCGTCTGGTGTAGCCAAGCGTGCGCTGACGTCTTCGCGGACGCGGCGAGGCGGATGTCCGAGGTCGGCCAGGAGGGAGACAGCGCCGCCGCGGATCTTGCGGGGCTCGGCCAGCCTGGTGCCCAGAGCGATGTTCGCGGGGTAGTACGAGTCGACGAGCTCGACCGGGTGGTCGTTGAACAGCATGAGGCGGCGCCGGACGACCACCGCCTCGCCCTCATTCAGCCCCAGCATGTCGGCGACCGTCGCGGAGACGACCATTTCGTCAACACTCAGCAACTTTTGAGTTCCCGTGCCGCCATGCTCTGCTGCCTCGGCGCCCCAGGCGTCGCCCCGGTGGCCGCTCACGTAAGGCATCGACACGCTCGTCCACGGGCCTGCGCTCGTCATCGCTCGCCCTCCTTGTGTCTCGCGGTGGGAGGTGCTCCCGCCGTTGACCTTAGTCGTAAGGCAGCAAGGCCACCCTCGATGCTCATCCGACAACCTTGTCACCTTTCGGATATCGCAGTAAGGTCGATCGTAGCGAAGGTACTACAGATCGTCACTGACTCCGTTCGACCCCCGAACTTTCCGGCCGCTGCGCCATCCGGGCCGGCAAGACAGTTCCGCCGCCAGCGCACATCGTCCGAGTGCGGTTCGGCATGACCGAGGAAGGAGGGCTACATGAAGGCCACTGAGGAGAAGTGTGTGGCGGAGGGCCAGATCACCATCTCGCAGTCGTTCGGCTTCAGCGCCAGCCACGAGCTGAGGCAGTTACCGGCCAGTCACAAGTGTCGCCGCAACCACGGCCACAACTACACGGTGACCGCCTCGGCGCTCGCGCGCGATGACGCCCCCGGAGACCTGTCGCCGCTTGGGGACTATCTGGCCGCGACGTTTGACCACCGGTTGCTCAACGAGCAGGTCACCTTCCACCCGACGAGCGAGCTTCTCGCTGCGCACCTTGCCGAGTGGTTCCGGGACCATATGGAATCGGCAATGCCGATCACGCTGGTCGAGATGGTGGTGTCGGAGACCGCGACCACGTCAGCACGCTGTGACAGCGTCACCAGCGAGGTCACGATCTCGAAGACCTTCAAGACCAGCCACGGCGACGTCACGCTGGTTCTGGGGGCGGACGGGCTCAACGAGGTTGGGTTCATCACCGATTTCGGTGACCTGAAGCCGTTCGGGACGTACCTCCAAGCGCCTGACGCCGACGCGGGGCTACGTGCTGCCGGCCCTGCGCTCGTCGCGCACCTGGCTGGCTGGTTCGTCGACAACGTCGAGCCGGAGATCCGCGGTCGACTTGTATCCGTATGGGTCGACTCGGGGACGACCACCGGTCTGTGGGAGCGAGGCGATGCCTCGTGAACACGCCGGCCTTGGCTCCCGGACGTGTAGAGGGTTCCGCGATTCTCACGGAGAAGTTCGAGTCGTTCCAGGGCGAAGGCCCGTGGACCGGGCAGCGCTGCGTGTTCGTCCGGTTCTCCCGATGCAACCTCCGGTGCGGCTTCTGCGACACCCCAGAGAGCTGGGACTGGAGCAGGTACAACCCGGCCGAGGTCAGCGACAGAGTCCCTATCGCCGAGCTGGTGTCGTGGGTGCTTGAGCGCGGCGTGGACATGGTGGTCATCACCGGCGGGGAGCCGATGTTGCAGCAGCCCGCCATGACTGCCCTGGCCCGCGGCCTGACGGATCTTCGGGTGCAAGTTGAAACCAACGGCACGATTGCGCCCACACCTGAACTTGCCTCCTTGGTCGACCTCTGGGTGGTGAGCCCGAAACTCGCGAACTCCGGCATGGCCTACTCCACCCGAATCAAGACCGATGCCCTGTCGGCGTTGGTTGCGACAGACCGCGCGGTGTTCAAGTTCGTTGTCACCGAGCCCGACCGCGACCTCGACGAGATCGCCCAGCTCGTCAAGGAGCACCAGCTGGCTCCGGTGTGGGTGATGCCGGAGGGCACCACCCAGGAGAAGGTTCTGGCCGGTATGGATGCGCTCTACGACCCGGCCACTGAACGCGGGTGGAACGTCTCCACCCGCCTGCACATCCTGACCGGAGCGCGGTGACACCGATTCCCAGACCGAGCACCGGATCGCGCGGTTTCCCGCATCAGCACCAAACCTCAGCGGCCTCCTGTTGAAGGACGCCTTCCGAGGACCTGGCCGAGATCACCCTGATGCTCGCGGTCGTCGTCACTGCGCTGGCACGTCGCCCAGCACCTGCGCGCCAGGGCGCTACCACGAGCCGCCACTGCTGACGTCTTTGACCCATTACCAAACCCGGAAGCGAGACGAAGTCTGTGACCAACACTCTCGACAGGCTGGCTTCCAGCGACAGCCAGGATCTGGCGTCGCCGGGCCCGGTTGACACCGAGCGCGTCGCCGATCTTGTCGGCCAGCTCCTCGCCGCGATCGGCGAGGACCCCGGACGGGAGGGCCTGTCGGACACGCCGACCAGGGTCGCCGCGTGGTGGCGCGATTTCTTCTCCCCGGAGCCGTCGGCCACACCGACCTGCTTCACCGAGCAGCACCTGAGCGGCCAGTTGGTCGTGATCGGCGGCATGAGCGTCTGGTCGCTGTGTGAGCACCACCTGCTGCCCATGAACCTGGACGTCGCAGTCGGTTACGTGCCGGACGGCGAGGTGATGGGCCTGTCGAAGTTCGGCCGCATCGCACAGCAGTACGCGGGTCGTCTTCAGGTGCAGGAGCGCTTCACTCGGCAGGTAGCGGACGAGATCGCCGTCGTGCTCGGCAGTAGCGACGTGGCCGTCGCGGTCCGCGGCACGCACCTGTGCATGAGTGCGCGGGGTGTGCGGATGGATGCAGCTCGTACCACCACAGTGCAGGCCGGTGGTCGATTCGAGAGCGATCCTGTGCTCTCCCAACAATTCCTCACCCTCGCCACAGACAGGTGGAGGGCAGCCTGATGGCCAAGAGCATCGCCTTCTCCGCGATCGCGCCGCCGGACTACCTGAACGCCTTCGTCGCGCAGGAGCCCGCCAGCGTCCACCACGTGGCAGCCCAGCGTGTTCTGACCGACGCTGCCTACCGCGCGTTCTTCCACCGCGAAGCCCAGCGGGGCGCGGAGATCATTGTCGACAACGGAGTTTTCGATCTCGGCCACGCCCTGCCGGCCGCCGACCTGATCGCGGCAGCCCGCATAGTCGACGCCCGTGAGATCATCCTGCCGGACGTCATGCGCGACGGGCTCGCCACCATCCAAGCCAGCGACGAAGCCGCCCGTCAGATCCTCGACCTGAGCGACGAGTTCCGGCTGTGCGTCGTGCTGCACGCGGCAGACGATCAAGAGTGGCTGCGCTGCTACGACTACTTCGCCTCCAGTGACTACGTCGGAGCGATCGCGTTGCCCGCATCCCGGCGCCCCGCCCCCGAAGACCAGCTCTGCCGCACCCGCTGGGCGGCCACCCAGTACCTGGAAGACCACGGCATGATCGAGGACAGGATCGTCTATCGGCTGCTCGGCCTCGGCCGCAGCGGACACCTGGAACTCGTCGAACAGCGCGAGCACGAATGGATCGCCTCGGTCGACGGCGCCGCGCCGGTCATCCTCGGCGCGATGGGCATCGAGATGCTGCCCGGCGGGCCCTACGAGAAGCCCAAAACTCCTCGGATCGAGGACTTGGGCCCCATCCCCGAGGAACGGTTCGACCTGATCCGACGCAACATCGCAGTCGTCCGCGAGGCGGCCGGCAGCAGCGTCCGTATCCCGGAGGCCGCCTGATGAACCTGCTCGCCAATGCGGTCCTGCCCGCATGCCCCGACTCGGCGTTGCGCAGTTCTCCCATCGCGGTGGACGGGCACACGATGGCCCCGGACCGCCTTCTGCGCTACCTCCAGATCAAGGTGCACCACCTGATCCAGGACCACGACTGGGACAGCATCCACGTCGTCGGCAGTTACGACCGCGAAGCTGTGATCTCCGCGTACGAGAAGACCGGCAAGCTGTTCAACTTCGAGCGCCCCACCGCCGACGTCCAAGGCCGTGACCTCACCGTCAAGGCATTCCCCGGTGCCGACTACGTCCACCACTACGCGCTGATCATCGCCACGTACCTTGCCATGACAGGAAAAGCGGCCGACACCGTCACCTACGAGTTGCCCGACCCGACGTTGTCTCGCGAGGCGGTGGGGATGCTCGACCTCGAACTCGATGGCGACCTCGTGATCGTCGGCTGGGGCCTGGCGCACCTTGCCCCGCCGGACGGTGTGTGGAACCACGGGCACGGCTACGCCTGGCAACGCACCGAGGTCCACGGCCGCCGGGTGGTCTACCTCGGTTTCCTGCACAGCATCTGGGGCGACGTCGCCGGGCGCGTGGTCACGCGCCTGGCGGAGCTCGGTGCCCGCGACGTCGTCTACGTCGGCAAAGTCGGTGCCCTGAACCCAGACATCGAACCCAACACGCGACTTGCAACCGGAAACACAAGCCTCGTAGGTGGCAGCGTCGTGACGTGGCCCGATTTCTTCGGTGACTTCGCCACGGCCCAGCCGGGTGTGCACACCGGCGTCCACGTCACCTCGCCCTCGATCTTGCTGGAGAACCGGGACTGGCTGACCGAGCACGCCGAGCACGCATTCGTCGATCCGGAGATCGGCCCCATGGGGGTGGCAGCACGCGACGCCGGGATCGATTTCGGCTATCTACACGTCATTTCCAACAACCTCGCTCGCCATTACCCCGCGGACTTGTCCAACGAGCGTCACAACGACGTTGTCCGGCGACGCACCGTCCTCATCAGACAGATCCAAGACGTCATCGCCAACCGACTGGCCGCCCGGCCGATCTGAACCCCTTGGAGGAGCACCACATGACGAACGCGGCACCTTTCTTCAACCCCACGCGCGGACGGGAGATCACGGTCGTCGGCATCGACGGCGCGGGCAAGTCCACCCTCGCCACCCGCCTGCACCAAGCGCTCAACGAGGCCGGCCACGAAGCGATCCTGATCGGCAAGCACAGCACCGAAGTCCCGATGGACCCGGAGTTGTCCGCCTACGTCGATCGGCTCAACGCGCTCGTCTACCGCCGCGACGCCCGCGTCGCCCAAGCGTGCGGCGACCACTACTGGCTGCTGGCGTTGGCCGCCTGGTACACCCTCCAGGACAAACTCGTCATCCAACCCGCTCTCGCCGCCGGAACCCACGTGATCCTCGACAACGCCCACCACAAGATCCTCGCGCGCTACGCGGTGAATCCCGACGTCTCCACCAGTTTGGCCGAGCAGGTCTTCGCCCACCTCACCGAACCCGACCTGGTCTTCTTCCTGCACATCAGCGCCCGCGACGCGCTCACCCGCAAGGGCGAATTCAGCTCCCTGGAAACCGGCCACTCCGGCGCCACGGACGAGGACTTCATCCGCTACCAAGACATCGTTCTCGCGAAGCTGCGCGAGCACGAGCAGCGCAGCGGATGGCTGTCGATGGACGTGACCGACATGGACCGCGACGCCGTCTTCAAGACCGCCGCCGACGCGCTCGCCGACCGCCTCCAGCTCGCCATCTGACCCCGCCCGCAGCCACCACGAGGAACGCACCCATGCCAGTGACCCGACCGACCGACGGCGAGTACGTGTGCCACGGCATCACCTGGGCGACAGGAGATCCCCGGCTGCTGCTGGCCCCGCTGCCCGACGGGCCGCTGGTCTACGCCGAGATCATGAACCAGCGACTCGGCTTTGCGGTTGGTACTGGCCGGTGGTGCACCGGCCGGTACCAGTTCGCCGACACGGTGCGCGTCGCGGCCCTCGCGTGCCCCGACCGCGCGCCGACCGAGCAGAGCGACCAGTGCGCCCGGTGCCTGCGCCAAGACGAGTTCCGCTTCGCCCACCAGTTCCACCAGGACGGCAACGTCCCCGAGACCTTGCGCCAGTACATGGACCAGCCGCACTGGCTCTACCTCGCCACCTTCGCCGACGGCGCCACCAAAGTCGGCACCGCAGCCGAACCACGCAAGCAATCCCGCCTCGACGAGCAGGGCGCGCTGATCGCCACCTACCTGACCAAGAGTCCCGACGGCCGGGCCGTACGCCACCTCGAAGACGCCATCACCCGCAGTCTGCAGGTGCCCCAGACCGTCCGGGCCTCAACCAAACTCAAGGCGCTGGCCAACCTGACCGACCTGTCCACCGCGAGAGCGACCCACGACCGGCACGTCTCCCGCGCCGCGGACGCGCTCGCCGCGATGAACACCCCGGCAATGCTGGAGAAGTGGACTCCTCCCGCCGAAGGCGACCGAATGCGCGTCGCCAACGGTGTACGGATGCTGTATCCACACGACCTGCGCGACGGCGAGCACGGCTTCACCGTCGTCTCGTGCGTCGGCACCCAGATACTGGCCGTCCTGGACGGTGACGACGAGGTGGACTACGTGCTCGACCTCGGCACCCTCAAGGGGCGCCGCATCACGCTCGGCCCGTTCACCTCGCCTGCCGCCACCTTCCAGAACTCCCTCTTCTAACTGCCCCGGCTGGCTCGTCGCGTCCGTCCGCCACGAGCCTGGCCTGCACCCCTGAAGCGAGGTACCCGCGATGGCACCCCTGGACGCCCTTCTCGGCTGGGACGAGGACACCACCGCAGAGGCGTACGCCGCCTTCACCCGTGACTTCCCCATGTACACGGCCACCAGCCGAGACCTTGCCCGCCGCGCCGATCTCATCGACAGCCGGCTGGTGATCGACCTCTGCGGCGGAGCCGGCGCGACCGCGGAGGCAATCCTCGAACGCGTCCCCATCGACGCCCAGGTCATCTCCCTGGACAACGCCGCTGCCATGCAGCGGGTCGGCCGGCGCACCCTGGCCGACCCGCGCCTGACCTGGGTCACCGCCCCAGCCGAAGACCTGGCCGACCACGTTCCCGGCAATGCGGACGCCGTGGTCTGCAACTCCGCGATCTGGAAGACCGACGTGCCACAGGTGTTCGCCACCGTCCACCAGGTCCTACGACCCGACGGCCGGTTCGTGTTCAACATCGGCGGCGGCTTTGCCGGCGTCCGCCACCCCGACGAGACCAACGTGCCCGCCGGACCGTCGCTGAACACCTTGATCCGTCAGGTCGCGGCCCGTGACTACGGCTACGCCCCGCCTCCAGCCTCCGAGCCAGGTCCGAAGCTACCGCTGGACACGATCGCCAAGCACCTGTCGGTCGCCGGGCTGACCGTGCTCGACACCGAGATCATCGCCCAGCACAGCACCATGGCCGAGAAGAAGGCATGGCTGTCGATTCCCGTCTTCGCTCGACCCGACGGGGACTTCACCCACGCTCAGCGGATGGACATCCTCGACAAGGCGTACTCGCTGACCACACCCGACACACCTACCGTGACGAGCTGGCTCGTAGTGGTCGCACAGCGACCCAGGGGACTACGTTGACCGCCCCGCCGCCGACCAGTAGCCACGGCAGCGGGACCAAGTACTGCGATCACGCGGCCGTCGGCGTGCTCATCGCCTCACCGAACGGGCTGCTGGTCTTCGAACGCGCGAGGCCCCCCGCGGGGATCGCACCGGTCGCCGGTCATGTCGACCAGCACGGAGGACCCGAGCAAGCCGCCCACATTGAGGTCGCCGAGGAAGTCGGCCTGACCGTCACCTCACTTGACCTGCTGCTGACCGCATGGCGGCCCAACCACTGCCGCCGACCGACCAGCGACCGCGTGGGCCATCAGTGGTGGATCTATCGGGCCCAGACGTCTGGACCGATCCGACCCTCTGCCCAAGAGGTGCGTGCCCCGCGATGGCTGCACGAAGACCAGCTCCAGCAGCACGCGCACCGCACCGCGGCCTACGCCGAAGGGCAGCTGAGCGATGAGGAGTTCTGCGCGAAGCCCGGCCTGGAGCCGGTGTGGGTTCGATTCCTTCACGAACTCCAACTGGTGACGCTGCCCGACGACATCCTGAGTCTGATCGACAAGGTCCTCTGACCATGCGCCGGCAACGGGCCTCAGCGCGCCCCCACTACGTTCCCCGCTGCCAATCGGCGCACGTACGCGCGGATACGTTCGCGGTCCTCGGGGAACACGCTCTCCCACATCTCGTCCAGTTCGACCCACCTCGAGGGCTGCCCAGCCTCTCCGCCGAGCAGCACATCACGGCCGACGACAGCCCCGTAGGACAGGCTCAGTGTCGGCGCCCAGTCGGCACGGAAAGAACGGACAGCCACCGCGGCCGGCGCGGGCAGCAACTCGCTCGCTACACCGGCCTCCTCCAGGAGTTCACGAGCCGCAGCTGCCCGCGGCGTCTCGCCCGGCTCGACCTTGCCGCCAGGCGGTACCCATCCACGCACGCGGTGCCGTACGAGCAAGACCTGGCTGTACGTCCGGTCGGTGACCCAGACCTCTGCCGCGAGCGGCTCCATCAGCGTGTGATGGGCGCGCAGCCACGCCTGGGCGTCATCGAACTCCATCGCAGCAAGGCGAGCATCGGCGACCGCTGCTTCCACCGTCAACTGGTCAATCACCTGACCCAGCCTAGGCCGACGTCGCCGCCACCTGACGTTTGCTGGAGAGAACGGCCGGTTGGTGTCACTGCCATGCCCAGAAAACACCCAGTCGAGGGTGAGGTGATCACGGGAGTGCGGTGGCTTAGCCTGCGCGGTGTCGTGGCGCGGCGGTCACCGCAGTCTGGATGATGTTTACCCCGCCCGGCATCGCGCGACACCGGGAGAGTTCGCCGCCAAGACGGGTCACCTGGCGGCTGAGGAGGACGTCCGTACACGGCAACGAAGCGTTCGTGGGCCGCTCGCTCGCCGGTAGCGCCTGGCTCAGAGCTGGTTCCGTAGCCGGATCACCTCGGTGATGTACTCGTGCAGCGTCAGCCGGTTCGCCATCCAGAGTCCGTCCGTCTCGTGAACCTCCCAGATCACCGGCGAGTCGCAGCCGTACCTCGGCAGATACCGGCGGCGTTCGAGACCCGCTCGATCGATCACACGTTCCACGACGGCGTGATGCCGCCCTACCTGGCGGGCGACGCTCGCGACCACGCCAACGTCCAGGAACAGCGCGATGATCTTGTCCTTCTCCTGATCCGTGACCGGGCGCTTGGCGCGTCGGGGCGTCGTCACTCTCAGTCCTGGATATTGGGAATCACGGCAGTGGCATGAGGGGCATCTGGCAGGCCGATCTTCGTTCGACCTGCCAGGTGTACAGCCGGAATCTGTGGAAGAGCCCCACGAGCAGGAACCACCCGATCACAGTGACGACACCATCACCAGCACACCAAGGACCTGCACCACGCCCACTGCCGCCAGCACGATCACGGTGACCGGTAGGCACGCGGCGAGCGCGAGCGCACGCAGCTTCCGGCTCATCGTCCGCCCTGGTGTGGATGTCCAGGTGGCCCACGAACCCGGGGATGAAGTCGGTGCGGCGGATCGAGGTGGCGACATGCTCGGCGACCGCCACCGACCTGTCGTGGCCGCCCGCGCAACCGAACATCCAGGTGATCGCATGCGAGTCCTTCTCCGAGGCACGCTGGATCTGGGGATACAGGACATCGAGCAGGCACTCGAACCAGTTCTCGATCATGGGCTGGCCGAACAGCCACGCCTGGACGGTTGTGTCGAGCCCGGACAGGTCATGCAGGTCGACGGTCTTGAACGGGTTCGGCATCCATCGGACGTCGATTACGGCGTTGGCCGCAGGTGGTTTCCGGTGGTGGTAGCCGAAGCTCGCGACGTACAGCACGGGCGGCACGCTCATTGTCGTGCCCGGACTGGTTGGGGCTTGATTTCGTCGGTGACGTCCACAGTCGGGTCCAAACGCAGCCGGGCCAGCGTGTCGCGCACGTCGTCCTCGGTGACGGCGTTGACGCGTATTGCCCACTCGCCGCCGTGCCGATGCAGCTCGATCGTGGCGGTTCCGAGTTGGAACAGGTCGCGCGTCGGGTTCGACCACGAGAGGAGCCCGTTCTCGAGCCGCACTGCCTTGCACACGGCGTCGGGGTCGACGCTGAACACGACGGCCCGGAACGTGCTCTCGCTCATGCGGCGTCACCCCCGAAGCTCAGAGCGCTCAGCACAGCCAGTACCAGGACGATGGCCAACAGCCAGGCCGTCACCTGCAACGGCGCAGCTGGTCCACAGTGGATCCCGCGCACTCGGTGATTTGCCACGATGTTCAGTCCTTCCGGTTCCTGTTAGGGTTCCAGCGGTTGAGCGCGTCGAGGAGACGTTGGAGATCCGAGCGGTTGCGCGGGTTGAGCGGTGTGACCGCGTTCTGGCTGCGGTTCCATGCGACGTCGGTCGCCCGCCGCCGCTCCTCGGCCAGTTCGTCACCGACCTCGGAGATAGGTGGCAACAGCGCCGTGTCTTCCGGCGAGTCGACCGGCACACGCGGCAGGACCATGGTCGACTCGGGAATCTCGGAGATCTCCACTGCTGGTCGCCAGATCCGCTCGGTGGGGCATTCGTCCTCGGTGATCAACTGGCCGCTGAACGTGCCGATCAGCGGCCAGCCGTCCGGGCCAAGCAGGTCGTGCTTTCCCACGTCGTCGGCAGGGCTCAAGCATGGCACCGCCACCCCGCCCTACACCGCCACGACGAGCTGGTCCTCTTTGGCTCGTCGTAGATCCAGGAAGTGCTCGTACGCGCACTCCGCGCACGTCCGCGACGGGTTCGCCGGGTCCGGCTTTGCGCGCGGCGCGACGAGGTATACGGGTTTGCGCGCGGTCATGCAGAGCGCGAGCATCACGGGTTTGGTCAGGCCGTACCGGTCCGTGTCCGGGCCGGGCATCGTGACGGCCTTCCCATCCCGCGTGAACGGGTAGTGGTGCAGGTCGCCGCCGAGTCTTTCCGGGCACCGCGTCTCCGCCGTCACCTCATCGAGCGGGATGGACATGGAATCTCCTTCGGGATACAGCAAGGGCCCGGCTGATCTGGCAGCCCATCCGGTCGGGGGCCGCCACATCGGAAGAGTGGAGGGTGGGACGTTCCAGATCAGCCGGGCCACAACCGGCGCTCCTTACACAGCGGAGTGCCGGGGTGGGGGCCGCTGCTGCCGACGAGTTCAGGGGTCTCCTCGGCAGCAGCGGGGTTCTGGTAGAGGGCACGGCTCGCCGGCGCCGGTGCGGTGGCGTCATCGGCGAGCCGTGCCCTCTCCATACGCCGGTGCTCAGCAAGACGGCTGAGCCCGGCCGCGACCGCGATTACCAGCAGTACGACGCCGAGTAGGACCCCAACCACGCCCAGGATCGGGCCGAGCGAGCTCACCTCGGGGTCGCTGCTCGACTCCGGGGAGGCCAGGAGGAGCAGCGCGGGTGCGGGACCGGTGAGCAGGCTCAGTGGGTTCACGGTGTACCCTCTCGTGCATCGCATATGCGATTCGCGTTGTCGCATGATGACTGTAGCGTCGAATATGCGATACGACAATGCGACTGTACGAGTGAATCTGGTACGACCTGTGCCGCTCATGGCTTGTCGATCACGCGGGTGAGAGGATGCGCGACGTGCCAAGCCCGACAACGAAGCGGAAAGTGCTCGGCCACGAACTGCGCCACCTGCGACAACGGGCCGAGCTGGACATCACCGACAGTGAGTTGCTGTCGGTGCTCGACCGGTCCTGGTCTGTGCTGTCGAAGCTGGAGAACGGGATCACCGGGATCCGACAGGGGCCGCTGCGTGATCTCGTGACCTTCTACAAGGAGAAGATCGGCACCGATGCTGCCGGCGGCCCGGCCGACGGCGGCGACCCGATCGATCTCGAGGAGTTCGCCGAGCTGAATCGAGGCGCGGAGAACCGCGGCCGGTGGCGAGGACATCGCGGCGTCTATTCGAAGTGGTTCCGCGCCGCCGTCGACTTCGAGCAGGACGCCTCGGCGATCAACATCTACCTGACCGAGCTGGTTCACGGCCTGTTCCAGACCGAGGCGTACATGCAGGCGCTGTTCGCTCCGGTTCACGAGCCAAACGCCAAGACAGCAGCCCAGGTCAAGGCGCGACTGGAGCGCCAGGAGGTGCTGAACCGGCCGGACGTGGAGGTCACCGCGATCTTGTCCGAATCCTGCCTACGGCGGATGATCGGCAGCCGCGACGTGATGCTCCACCAGATGCTGTACCTCGCCGAGGTTGCGATGCGACCGAACGTTCACATCCACGTTCTGCCCTTCGCAACGCCTGTCGTCCCGAAGGCGCATTCGTATCCGTTTGTGTACTTTCGGATACCCTCCGCGAGCCCAAGGACGCCTCCGTTGGAGACCGTGCTTGTGGAGCAGTTCACGAACTGCGACTACTTGGATGGCTTCCAGGACTTGGCCGATTACAGTGGGTTGTGGACCGGGCTGTTGGGAGCAGCCCTCGATCCGGCGGTATCGAGAGACTTCCTGCTCCGGGCAGCCAAGGACTACGAGTGACCGCCGCCAGCCCGAAGGAGAAATGATCATGCAGTCGCGCACGCCCTCCGAGTCCGAGTTCACTGGCTGGCACAAGCCCGAGGCAAGCCAGGCCCAGGGCAACGGTTGCGTGGAGGTCGGCTACGCACCCGGCCACGTTGCTGTCCGGGACACCAAGAACCCTGGCAAGCCCGCCCACATTTACACCGCGCTGGAGTGGAACCTGTTCCTCGACGCCGTGGTGAACGGCGAGTACCAGCACATCTGACCGCAGCGAGAGAAGGGAGCGCCCCGTCCGGTCTGGTTCGGGGCCTTCTTTGTTCGAGGGGGGACATGACCGACCTGACCGTGACCCGGCCGGTGATCAACGTGCGCGAGGAAGCGCACCCGGACGTGCTCGAACGCGTCGAAACCGCGCTGGCGGTCCGCCTGGACCGGGCCTCGGTGGTGTACGGCGAGTCCGGCGCGACGGAGGGCTTCCGCACGAACGCGGGCACGTGGGTGCGCATCGAGCGCCGCGGCGCGACCCGGTTCGCAGCCGCCTGGGTCGGGCTCGAGGCAGCTTCGGTGATCGAGGGCGTCACCAAACCGAGGTGGTTTCAGTCCGTGACGTGGGCTGATCCTGGCCGGGGCGTGGTGTGGCGTGCGGACGAGCTGGAGCTGATCACCGCGCCGATGGTGGGAGAACTCCGTACGGCGGCGCTGATGCCGGACGTGTGGTGGTCAGGTCTGCGCGCGTCGCTAGCCGCCCTCGCCACACATCAGACTCAGCGGGTCGGCATGAGCCAGGCGCACGTCACCCGGCGGATCATCGAGATGTTCGGCGACGACGTGAACACCCGCGTCGACGAGTGGGTGACCGCACACACTGACGTCCACTGGCACAACCTGTCTGTGCAGGGCCACCTGATCGACTGGGAGGATTGGGGGACCGCGCCGCGGGGCCTCGACGCGGCATGCCTGTGGCAGGCGTCGCTGCGGGACGTCGACCTGGCCGCGCGGGTCCGCCGCGAGTTCGCCGCCGACCTGGACACCCGCTCCGGCACGCTCTCGATGCTGGTCCAGTGCGCGAACGTGATCCGGGGCGCCGCGCGGCGCGGGAATGAAACGTCACTGTCCCACGCCGCGCGGGCGGCCTCCACTGGTCTGCTGGCCGCGCTAGCGGACCTGTAGATACCCGGCCAGGAGCTCGTCAGTCAGCTCCGAGCACACGCCCTCGTCCACGAGCGTGCGCGCTACGACGTCGGCCGGGACGCCAGTTGCCTCGGTGACAGCCTCAAGGCTGACCGGGTTGCCGGACAGCAGCATCCGCAGCGCTGGCTCTGCCTTCGCAGCGAACGCGATCTCTTTCCCCACGGCGGTGACTGTCACCTGATCGTCGGTGGTCACAACAGTCGGCGGAAAGTCGGCCAGGCACACCACACCGGCCAGTGGGCCGAACACGTCATGGGTTACTACACGGCGCCGGGGCGGGCGCTCGTGCTCGCGCGCCGCGAGGTACACGCTCTGCGGATACGCCTTCACGAGGTCCGGAACCAGCCCGGTCAGCTCCGGATTGGACCCGGTGCTGGACCTGCCGCGGTCGAGATCGTGCCGGAACTCCTCCAGCATGCGGGAGCGGTCCGCGATCCAACAAAACCAGTCGACGCCAGTGCGCTTCACGAACCCGAAGGTGGCGTGCAAGCTGTAGCCTGCATCGTCACTACCTCGGTCGGTGCGCGTGGCCTGGTGCCAGTAGCCGCGCGGGATGTGCATGACGTCCCCGGCGCGCATCGTGCCTGACCACACGACCTCCTCGGGCGGCTCGTCGTCCTTGGCCGCGTCGCGGTACATCGGCGCGATCCGGTTGGTGCCGCGCACCTCCCAGGACTTCTCACCGCCGAGTTGGACAATGATCACGTCATGGTCGTCCCAGTGGAGGTTGAACCCGGACGCTTCCGCCGTCGTGAGGTAGGTGTTGACCTGCACCAGCTCGTGCGACCACCATTGCAACGCCTGGCAGGCGATCTCCATCGCTGGGTCGAAGCTGTCGAGCGTGTCCAGCACGATCGTGCACCCAGCGCGGACGAACCGCCCGAGAGGTTCCATGCGCGCCATAGACAGGCTCTGCCCGCGGCGCGTCACCACATTGTGCAGGTACCGATCCGGGTGCAACTCGTCGCCGTGCTGAAACACCCGGAACTGCGGGTACGACAGCGACCGGCGCATGATGATGTCGAGCAGTCGGGTTGGTGTCAGAATCTGTTGGCACAGCGAGGGATCGGTCATGCTGCCGTGAGCGAACCCAGCGCCGAGAGGACCGGAGCCATTCCACCCCAACGCGTTCTGAATGGACTCGACCAGTGGATGGTCCACCAATGCTCCTTTCTGTTGGTATTCAACAGAAGAAGCGGCGACAGGAAACGCCGCCGCCGCTTCTTCACCCAGGGGTCACTCGGGGATGTTCAGCCCATCGCCGCCCGCGTCGCCGTGACCGTCACCGCCGCCGTAAGTGGACGGGTCACCGTGGGCCAGGTCGAGGCGGTCACGCATCACCGTCAAGTCGCGCACACCGATCACCAGCTCGTCCTCCATGGGGGATCTACTACCTCTCCTTCGGTGTGAGCACCCTGGCTGGTGCTCACAGGGTTCCCAAGGCGTCGAGGCTAGCGCCCATAGGGTCTGCAGGAGCATATGCGAAACGAATTTTCGCCACAACGCTTTGATCATCACCCGGTTGGCCCAGCACCGTGACCGCTCGGACTGGCTCGCCGATGTGTCACGGACGGTAACGTGTCTGCGCGGCGCGGAGGCGGCACTGATGACGCTCCTCGCTGTCGGCCGCGCCGGCCGCCGCGATCTGCCTTCGCGCTCCCGGTAGGCCAAGTGCAGTCCCGTCGAACCTGCTCGCCTCCGACGCGCGCCTGCGATGGTCGCGTTTCAGTTAATCCGCAGAACATGGCGAGACACAGAGTGTGAACACGGCGTACCCCACCCTGTACTCTCTGCAGCGATCCATGGTCGCCGCGCCATCCATGTTGATTCCCGGGCAGGGCGACTGCGGCCGCGTGCGATCACTACAGCTAGCCGCCCGCCGAGCCGATGCTGATCAGCGGGCAGTCGAGGTGGTACTGAAGGTTGCTCGCTGTAGCCGGGAGAGTGACCGGCGTGGGGCCGCAACCGCGTCAGGTGCTGCGCGGGTCGAGGCACGCCACGGGTGTGAATCCGGCCCTTCGGACGGTGGTCATCGATGAACGGGCGCGACGGTGTCGATATCCGAGCCGACGGTTCGACGTAGCTGTGTAACGCGCCGGGCAGCCACTGGCGCTCGACCAACACAAGGAGTGAGCGATGTCCTCGACTGTGCTGCACCTGTCCTTGTCTCTCAACGGATTCGCCGCAGGGCCTAACGTGAGCCCGGACAACGGACTCGGTGACGGCGGAGAGCGGCTGCACGAGTGGCCCTTTCCAGACGCAGATCACGGCGCGAACCGCCAGATCTACGAAGAGTTCATGTCCACCGGAGCCATTGTCGCCGGAAGCGGGAGCGTCGAAACCGCAGGCGGGCGGGGAGGGGACTATCACGACGGTGTGCCCATCTACATCCCCAGCCCCCACCCGGCGCCCTCCTGGGCGGTGGATTGGCCCGCTGTGCACTACGTGAGCGACATCGACACCGCCATACGAGATGCTAAACACACGGCCCGCGACAAGAACGTGCTTGTCCATGGGGCGAGCACCGCACGGCGCGCACTGACCGCCGGGCTACTCGACGAACTCGAAATCCACCTGATCCCGGTCCTCTACTTCGGCGATGAGCGGCGCGAGTTGGAGAGGGTCAGAGTTCTCGAAGGAGAGGACGGCGTCACTCACCTTCGCTACCGCGTCCGCCGCTGATGGCTCACCGGGCCTACATGAACGCCCAGGTAGCAGGTGTTCAGCACGACGACACGGGCGTTGACGGCGCCGCACAGATCAGCGGCGGGGACGTCCAGGACGGTGGCCACGTGGCCACCGTCGAGGGTCCGTGTGGCCGAGCACCACGAGGATGTCGGCTGGTGTTTGCTGCGCGCTCAGCACGGGTTCGCCGGCGTTGCCGGAGACGATCCGCGGATCGACCTTGACGTTGCCTGGGCTGGTTTGCTCCAGGTGAGCGTGCAGGTGTCTGGCCTGGCTGGCGAAGGTGCAGGTTCGGCGGCGCGGACCAGCTCACACGGGGCACCGTCGTACCGCAATGTCCGCAGGCCGTGCTCGTCGATCACTGCCAGCACGTTCTGTTCGGCCGGGCCGAACTGGACTCCGCGCCGGGTGGGGGTACGGGTCATCCGCTCCATCCTTCGGTGAATCGGCTCTGTTTGTGTTGGGACATCAGGAGTTGGTGGGTTGTTCCGGCGGCAGCAACTCCTCGATGCCCAAGGCCAGCCGCTGGACGACCTGGTTCCAGGTCTGACCGGTGGCTTCGGCCAGCCAGCGGATGAGTAGTTGCTCGACGAGGAGGTTCACCCCGGCTTGACGCGAGCGGATCTCGTTGTTCCAGGCGAGCACGGATTCCAGAGCGCGGGCGTCGTCAGGTGGAAGGGGTGTACGGATCGGCACGGCGTGTGTGCCGGTGCGGTTGACGCTCGCGATCAGCGCGAGGGTTTCGTCGATGCTCTTGCCCTCCCCGATGATGGTCAGGCTGCGCAGCCACTCGTTCACCAGCTCACGCGGATCGATCACCGGCAGCGCTGGACGTTGCCCGAGCGGCCACACCCGCAACCCGCCTGCCGACTCATCGGTGACCGGCTCGACGACGTAACCCAAGGCCGCCAACGCCGCCATGTACGACCGTTCCTCGTGTAGACGTTCCTCGTCAGCGTTCCCGCTGTGGCGCACCAGGAACGTCGGGCCCAGCCCGACGTCCTCGACTCGGTACCCAGCCCGAACCCGACCGCCACTCTTTTCCTGATGCGGATGGAATCCGGCAAGGTATAGGGCCTGGCGGATGGCGTCCGCCTCATTGGCCCGGTCGATCAGCGGCGGACGCTCGTGTCCGGCCGCCGGCTTCTCGTCCCCGGTGTCCCTGGCCGGTTTGCGCCGGAACCACCCCATCACCCTGCTCCGGTGGCCGAACCAGCGAGCGTGCCGTCGACCCATTGGATGAATTTCAGCGGCGAGCCGTCGAAGTGTTCGCGGACGCGGGCTTGGATGGCGCGCACATCGTGGCCGGGCAGGAAGTCCCGGTCGGTTGGGTCGCCGCAGCCGCAGGCGCAGGGTCGGTAGATGAACGGCTTCTCCTCCGGGAGTTCGCAGTAACCGACCGGATTCTGCGACCCGTTGGCCACCGGGTCGGGCTGGTTGAGCCAGGCATCTCGCACCGGGTGACCATCAGTCAACACCGCGCCCTCCAGGGCAACGCGATCGCCGTGGACGGCCACGCCAGTGATCTCACCGACCGCGCGGATCAGGCCCTCGCCGACGATGACCGCGAACCGCTGCCGGGTCGCCTTGTCGGCGTTCATCCGCCACACGCCCCGCCCGGTCTTCCACGCCTCGGCCTCGGTCATCCGGGGGAAGTACCCGATGAACGAGCGGCCCAGGGGGTCGTCCTGCACAGTCTCGTAGTTCCCGAGCTTCAACCGGATCGCCACGGCGACCTCCATCTACCGAAACCCGCTTCCGTTGACGACAAGCCCATCACCATGAACCCGTTTTGAACAGAGCTGTCACCGCATAGCAGGACCGGGTTCACGCTGATGGGGCAACGCCTTTGCGAACCCGGCCACCGGAGGCGTTCAAGTAGCCGTGCTCTGCCGGACGGTTCTCGGTGGAGCGCGACCATCTTCGCTGCGAGCTTGATCAGCCTGGACGGACGTGTGGGCAGAGTGGGCGCTGCTCGTAGCCGCCGGGTACTCCGGTGCCGACGGCTGTCCAGAACGCTTGTGAGTCGGCGAAGTGGCCGCCGAGGGTATGCCAGCTCAGGCCAGGGTGTTCGATACGCAGCGCTGCCAAGCCGGCGCTGGCCAAGCCACACCCCTGAAGGTCCGGATCGGTGTAGGGCTGCTCGACCCAGCCGAGCTGGCAGCGGCGGCAGACTTGGTAATCGACGGCGAACGCGGGCTGGCCGTCGAGGATGGCGGCCCGCTCACGCCAACCAGGCCGCTCACCGGACATCGTGTCCTGCCAGGGCGTGCTCAACTCAGGCGCCACCGGACGGCCACGTGGTTCGCCGAGCCTGCCACGGCTGATCCACCGCAGGGCCACACGCCACGGTTCCCGACCCGATACGCGGCCCACCCGATGGGCTTGCCCAGCCAGCTGCCGGACCGCCTCCGCGTTGTCGCTCACCATGTCACCAATCGTGCCTCGACCCCATCGCGCTCGGACGACGGGAGCATCTGGGCGATCGCCTCGTTGCTACTCGCTTCGTTCGGGCAACGTGCAGGGCTCATCGGTGCCGGTCCGTATCGCCGGCCGGGGGGTGCTGTCGTGTCGCGCCGCGGCTGAATGCGGAATCGTGGCTTGGCGAGCGCCACCCACCGCTGCCCCCGTGATCGCTGCCATCCAAGTCCGTCGTCAACGGTCCTTTATTAGGCGCGCGGTCGTCCATGAGGTCGCGACGATCATCGGGAACCCTCGATCCAATGTGAGTCGATCAGAATTGACGACAGTGTTTGACGACAGGTAGGACTCTGAGTGTCGCCAATGGGTGCAAAGGACGGCGCGGTTATGGCGAACTTGGTCTTCACACAGGTTTCCGCCGTGGACGGCGAGGCATATCTGATCTACTGGCAACGACTCGGTACCACGAACACGACAACCAGCGACCCGCACGGTGGTGACCGTGCCCGCGTGGAGCTTGCGTCAGCGGCTACTCGCCTCGAACACGGCGGCCGCTGACGTGGCGTTCGCCGCGGTCCATCCCGAGGCTGGCCGCATCGACGCCACCCTGCTGGACCTCGGATGCGGGATGAGTTGGGCCGCGGTGCACAAGGCCCGGCCCCGGGTCGCGCTGCGCTGCCCCGCGTGCGGGCACGGCGTGCACGCCAAGGTCTCCAGCCGCAAGCTGCGGTACTTCGCTCACGACCCTGGTCGGCCCGCTGACTGCGTGTGGCTCAACGAGTCGCTGGAGCATCACCGGCTGAAGCTGGCGCTGGCGACCGCGATTCGCACTGTCGGCTGGCGTGCCGATCTAGAAGCCCGTGCCCCGAACGGCAGCTGGCGCGCGGACGTGCTGGCCGTCTCGCTCGATGGGACGCACCAGGTGGCCTGGGAAGCGCAGCTCTCGCCGATCACCGACGAGGACATCAGCGAGCGCACCCTCCGCTACCAGAACGACGGCGTCGGCGTGTGCTGGGTCAGCACCGCCGCACGGGTGCCGTGGATGGGGGTCGTGCCCTCCATCCGGGTCCGCGACACAGATAGCGACACCAACGGGAACGCTGACGATGTTGCCCGTGATGCTGACGGTGATGTGGATCATGACCTGGCGTGGACCGTCATCGACGGTGTTGCCGGCTTCCGCTACTCCGATGGCGCCTGGCGCATCCAACGCCTTCCCCTGGACGCTTTTGTCGGCTGGGTGCTTTACGAGCAGACCTTCGTCCACCAGGTCCGAACCCGCTACCGACGGATCGGGATCGGAGCCGAGAGGCGCTACGTCCGACGCCACCTGATCTGGACAACCTCCCGCAGCGTCGACGAAATGATCCGGCACGACGCCATGCGGCAACGACAAGACGAGCGCAAGCGCCAACAGCGGGAGCGGGAGCAGACGGCCGAGCAGCGCCGCAGGGACGAAGCCGAGGCACGGCGGCAGGAGGAGCAACGCCAACGCGAGATCGCCGAGGCCGCCGAGCGGGCCCGCCGCGAACAACAGTGGGAAGAACAACGGCGGCAGTGGGCGCTGGAAGCCGCACAGGCGCGACGTCAGCGGGAAGCCGAGGAACGCCGACGCCAGGAACAGGCACGGGCTGCCGAACAAGAGCGGCTCCAGCAGGAGCAGCGTGAGCAGCAGGCCGCGCGCCAGTGGTGGCAGGCGGTGTCATCCGCGCAGGTGGACGAGTTGCGCGCCGCTGTGGCTGACCCGGTGTGGAAGAAGGACGGCATCCGCCTCGAGTTCGACTCCCACGGACCCCCCGCCTCCTGCGGCTACGGCATCGCGATCTACCGAAGCCGCCAGCTGTATGGGGTGCTGCGTCCCAGCCCAGCCTCCCTGCACCGAGTTCCCCGAATCGTCCCGGTGTTCGTGCGTAACGCACGCGAAGCCCACCTACTCACCGAGACCGGAAGGATCGAACCGGACCGCGTCATCCACTTCGACCTACCGGAGTACGAACAACTGTCGCTGATCTAGAAGACCGCAGGGGACAGTGGGGTTCGCGAGACGGACAACGTGATGGCTTCTTCGAGCGAGGTCACTGGCCAGTTTTGTGGGCACGCCACTCGGGTCAGGGTCTTCGCGATGTTCTCGTGCCAGCCCAGTTCACAGCCAGTCACCGTGACATGGTGATCAGCCGGATCGGCACCACGACCTGCCACAGGACGTCAACGACCTGATACCACTGCTCGTTGTCGAACACGACCAGCTCGCGGACCCGGGGCACATGCTCGGCCTGCCGTTGTTGTAGCGGATCTCGCCGTCGTCGCCGGGCAGCGTGTATCCGACGTCGACCACGTGATGCCTTCCTGCCCGAGGATTGATCTCCCATGGTTCCTTACCGCCACAGAGAGCCGCCAGCAACCAGGACACCACACCAAGGATGCGACATGCGCAACCTATTGCGATCATCGCACTCTGTTGCGCATACTGTTTCACATGGCGAAGCGAGACATGATCGATGATCTGGTGGACATCATGCATCCGATGCCTGACCCGCCGCCCGAGGACGCGACCGAGGACGAGCAGGAGGGCCACGACGCATGGCGCGGCGAGGTCGACGGGCAGCGGCGCGCGTTCGAGCAGAACGTGCGGCTGGCCGACGAGAACGCCGACTTCTACTACGACCCCCTGCTGGCCGAGATCGCCCGCGCCCGCACGGAGATGCGCGCCGCCGAGGCGCGCATGCGGCTGCTCGTGGCCTACGCCCGCGAGTTCACCACACCACAGCCGTACCAACTCAAGGATCTCGCCGCAGTCACGGGGATGTCGATCTCGGGCACCCGCACCGCGTACGGCGATACCGAGATCACCGACGTCGCCCGGAGACTCGGCCGGCCGCCGCGGCCGCGTGCGGATGCCTCGGCGACACAGCACACCGACTCGACACGGGGCGCCTGACCATGGGCAAGGGGCAACGCAACCGCATCCGGCGCGCCGACCACCACCACCGCCGTCGCAACACCCGGCTGGACGGGCTCACCCTCGACGGTTGGCATACCGTCGGCTTGACCGACCTCGACGATGCCGACTTCGACGATGTCGCGTTCCCCGGCCCGCCGGACGACGCGCTGCTGGACACCACCGACTGCCCGGTCGCCGACCGGTGCGCCGGCTGCGGCGCCGTCAGCGGAATACGCGCGGTCACCTCGGCATTCAGCAAGCCCGGTGGATACGGCGCCGGATACGACGTCGGCTGCGCAACGCTGTGCGGCGTCTGCGACGGCCGATCCTTCCTCCACCTCCTCGACCCGGCCGAACTCGAGCAGGCGTTCGCCCGGCACGCCGCACACCCACACCGGGCCTCGCCTGCGCCTCGCACGTGATCTGCCTGTCCTGCCACCAGAACACCGACTCACGGCGCACAAGCCGTGACCGTCGAGCCGATCCTTCACCTGACCAGCGAGAAGCCGTTACTTTGCGGCTCGGGGTCGGCTTCGGGAGTTCCGGGCCTGAACTGTAACTCCCGAAGCCACGACAGTGGCCGCACACGGTCGATGGCGGACGTGTCAAGTGCTGGACGTCGCCGCACGACGTCCGCTGGTCGGCCGAGTGTGCTGGGGCTCCCCTGAACGGGCGAATTGAAGGTGAAGCCTATGCATTAGTTCCTGGGCTCGACAATCCGCTGGTCAGTGCGGTTGTGTCACTCTCGTTGCCGATCCGGGTAGCGCGAGCGAAAGGAGTCGACTGTTGAGTTGGCGAGACAGGTGCGGGGCCTACGTCGGGGTGGCCGAGTTGAAGGACCGCGGATGGACTCCTTCGATGATCAAGTCGTTTCTCGGCCAGCCAGACGACACGGCGCCGAACCCAGGCGGCCCACGTGCGCCGCGGGTCAAGCTGTGGCTGAGCTCCCGCGTCGACGACGCGGAAGCGACGGACGCCTTTCGGCAGCGGTGGGCGCAGGCTGCGGCACGCCGCACGACTCAGCTCGGACCAGCACGGACTTCGACGCCCACGTCGAAGCCGAGTTCGGTGCCGACTCCGGAGCAACCACGGTGACGGCGATGCCCACGCCGGACAGTGTGCTCGAGGAGCAGTGTGCGGAGCTGTTGCTGCGGTTCCGTCGGCGGCGGATCGCATTGTCGGCGGCGATCATCGAACTCACCGCACTGGCACGGCGCCCAGCCATGCTCACTGATGACGAGCTGGCCAGCCACCTCGCCCGGATCGACCACGCGCACCGGGGCGGCGCGGTGAAGACCCACCTGACCGGTCCGTGGGCCGGCGCGCCGACCGGCCGGGCCATCGCCGGACACCTCGGTGTCGGCAAGACGAAGCTGCGCGCGGTCAGGGACGCCTACTACACCCTCTACCTCGGACTGCGGCCCTACGACGCGGACGAACCCGTCACCCCTACTAGCGACGGGCCATGTGTCAACGCCCGGTGATCTTGGTGGCGAACCGAACCCGATCCCCGGCCTCGCCGCACCGGAAACAGTGAAGGTACCCAGCGGCTCCGGCCGCACACCGAACGCGGTGGATTCGCAGAACGGGCACGCACCCTGCAGCTGGATACCGTCGAGCGGGCGTAGCGCCGTGTGCTCAACGACCAGCTCGACGATTCCGGGAGGTCCAGACAGTGCGGGCTCAGGACCGGTCGGCACTGTGGGGTTTGCCGCACGTCGCGCGTGGCCCCCGAGGTCTGCTCGTCGTCGGCGTGGACGCGCTGCAGGAAATCGCGACGACACCCGGGTGGGCTTCGATGCTCTCCCTCGTCTTTCGCCCTGGTCGTTCGCCCTCATCACAGCGTGACGTTGACCTGCGTCGTCCGAGGATGTGGTTTCGCGGTCAGCTATGGACCGATGTCGGGGCCGGGTGTCGGTTCGGGTGCTGGCTGGGTCTGGGTGTTGGCATGTGGTGGGTCGGTGGTTGGTTGGGAGGCCATGCGAGTGCGGAGGTTGGCGAGGCGGTCGCGGAGGCGGTGGGTGCGGGTCTCGATCTCGTCGTCGGTGTGTGGTTCGGGTATCGGGTTGTCGTTGAGGTATTGGGCGACCCAGGCGCGGGCGCGGCCTTGTTCGCCGCGGTCGCAGGGTGGGAGTAGGACGAGGTGGGCGTCTGGGATGAGCCAGCGTTCGCGGTAGGCGGCGACGTGGCCGGCGCGTCGGATCCAGGTGTCGCGGATGATGGGGTCGACGGGGAGGTCTCCGAGGCTGGCTGCCCAGGCGGGTTGTGTGTGGGCGACGTGTTCACCAAGTTCGTGAACGCGGCTGGCGATCCGATCGGCTCGCGTCTGGAGCCACTCGGTGAGCTCGCGGCGGGCCGGGTCGGTGTCGTTCGGATCGTGCTCGGGTGGGCTAGTTACCCAGCCGGGTAGGAGGTCGGGTCGGCCGGGATCGGGTGCGTGTCGGGGTAGGTCGCGGGCGAGTCGGTAGTGGAGCACTTTCGCCGCGGACCGGGCCGGATTGCGGGGGTCGGAGGCGAACTCGCGCTCGTCGGCACGTTTCTGGAGGAGGGCGACCGGGTCACGGCCAGCATCGTCGAGCTTGAACAGCAGGGAGCGGAGCGCGGGCCACGCGTCGTCCGTGAGGATGTCGTCGGCGTCGACTTCCCCGGTCGGGTTGGGGAAGGCGTCGCGGATCCAGTGTTCGGCTTGTTCGTGGGCGTCGGGTCCGCGGTGTACGTCGAGGCCGTAGTCGTATTCGGGTACGAGGTTGGAGAGCCGGTCGAGGTCGGCGAGGGCCTCGCGCAGGGTTTCGGTGGCGGAGAGTTCGGCGCCTTCGCGGGCGAGGATCGCGGCCAAGGCGCGTATGGCTGGGGTGGCTTCGCGGTAGCGGTAGAACAGGTCACCGGGCAGGATCGTTGGTTCGTCGGGGTGGAGCACGGTTTCAGTGTCGAGGTAGGCGTAGTTGCCGTAGACGCCGCGGGAGAGCGCGACGAGGGCGGCTTCGCGGGTCGCGGCGATGGTCAGGAAGGCGCGGGCGGTGTCGACGGTCATGCCCTGGCTGCGGTGGATGGTGGCGGCGTAGCCGAGTTCGACCCATTCGCGGACGTACCAGGCGGGCAGGGTGCGGCGGCCGCGGTGTTCGATGTGGCGGACGGTGAGCCGTCCGTCCGTGTGGCGTTTCTCGACTTCCCACAGGTCGCCGTTCTTGACGTAGTCCCGGCCGCCGCGGACGACGAGTTGGCGGCGGTTCTTGCGGGTGACGATCCGGTCGCCGACCCCGGCATGGGTGCCGTCGTGCAGCTCAACACCGCCGAGTTCGGCAGCGCCCGTGGCACGGCGTTCAGCCTGGGCACGGGCGGAGAGTTCCCGGGCGACGTCGGCGGAGTCGGACATCATGACCGAGGTGCGGCCGGCGGCGACGTCGGCTTTCCAGTCCGCGTACAACTGGTCGAGCGCGACGGCCCGCACGCCGCCGAACAGCCGCCCGTGTGAGGCGTAGAAGTCGAGCGACTGGGGGTCACCGACACGGAACTGCAGGACAGCGGCGGCTTCGGCGGGGTCGGCGAAGCGGCGGACGTCGGTGAGCTCCACTCCCCCGCTGTCGTGATAGATCAACCGCAGGGCGCCGCCTGCTTCCACGGCGGAGAGCTGGCGGTGGTCTCCGACCAGGCGCACGACCGCGCCGTGCTCGGCGGCGAGGGCGCGCACGCCGTCCAGGGACCGGGTGTCGGCCATGCCGGCCTCGTCGACCAGCAACATGTCCCCGGCATGGATGTCGAGGTCGACGCCGAGGGCGTGCGCGAGCAGCAGGCTGTGGATGGTGTTGGCCCGCACGCCGAGCTCGTCGCCCAGGACACTGGCGGCCACGGCGGAGGGGGCGAAGCCGAGCACGCGGCCGCCGGTCGTCTCCCACGCCTCACGGACCGCCCGCATGGCGGTGCTCTTGCCGGTCCCAGGTGGCCCGATCCCGATCGCGAGGAACTGACCGCTGGAGACGAAATGCTGGACGAGCGCACGCTGGCCGGGGTTGAGCCGGACCTTCTTTCGGCTCGATGTCTCGAACCGGCGGATGGCGAGGTCGCGGGCGAACCGGGACACCACCGGCCCAGCCGCAGTTTGGGAGGCGTCGACGAGGCGTTGTTCGGCGGCGAGGATCTGTTCGCTGGTGTAGCGCTGGGAGCCGTGCCGGGTGAACACCGACTCCCCGTCCGGCCGCTGCAGCAGGCTCGGGACGAGCTCGACCTCGACGTCGAGCAGCACGGACTCGCGGCCGAGCGCCAGCTGGGTGACCGTCTCCACCGCGGCCATCCGCTCCTCGGAGCCGGCGAAGTCGACCGGCCGCAGCTGGCGGTGAGCCTCGGCTCGGATGTGGAAGACGTTCCAGGTCGCCCGGCTGGCGGACACGGCGTCGACGACCGCGGCAGCTGCTTGCTCGGGGTTGTACTCGAGGGAGGTGGCCTGGCGGTGCAGGCACCCGGCGACGACGTCGGGAATGGACCCGCCGGGCAGCAGGTCGTGGGCGTGGCGGGTCCAGTCGGCGATCTGGTCGGCCAGCGTGCGTAGCGCGGACTTGGTCGGCCGGGTGGCGAGCGTGGCCTGCTGGGCGAGCTGGATCTGCACCGTCCTGGACGGCGTGTGTCCGTGGCGGCGCACGTAGTCGCGGACCAGCTCGTCGTACCCGGCCTCGACCTGGGAGCGGCGGCGGCTGAACCCGCGGATCCACTCCCCCGGCATGCCCGCGATCTCCCGAACGGCCCGCTTACCGGGACCTTTCGACACCTCAACGAATTCCGCACCGAAGCGTTCGACAATTCCTTGCTCGACCGCGGAATTGTAGACCTCACTCATGCTGACCGCAGCGGCGTGCAATTGTTTGCTGTCCAACGTGCGCCACCGACCGTCCTCCCCCAATACGCGGTTCGCCACGGTCACGTGGGTGTGCAAGTCCGGATCACCGGCACGCGAATCACGATGGACAAACGCGACCGCGACAAAACCGTGCGACGGCACCTGCGCGATACCACCCGCGCCCATTCTGGTGAAGGCGGCGACCTGCTCGCCGTAGGCGAGTGCGCGTTGCCAGGCGGCCTCGTGGATCTCCTCCACCGCCGTGCGGATCTCGTGGCCGCCCAGCGCCCACAGCAGCGACACCGACTTGACCGGCGAGAAGACCAGGTCGAAGCCAGCCACCGCGTGCCTGGCGCGGCCCAGCTCGTCGGCGATGTACTTCTTGACGTCCTCGCGGGTGATGACCTCGCCTGGCCGCCGCTCGTGGAGCAGGGCGAGCGCGATCTCCTCCTTGATCCGCCGCCGCTCCTCCACGGTCGGGCGGCGGTGGTGGTCGCGCTCGAACTGCGCGTACGCCGTGGTCGTCTTCTTGACGAGCGGGATCTCGTTGTCGTACTGCGCGAACCGGCGCCCCAGCCGCGCCTCCGCGCGGGCCTTCTCGAACGACATCCCGGCGGCGACCCGCTCGGCGATGAACGCGTTCGCGTCCGGCCGCAGACCCTCGCCGAACAAGGCGAGCATCTGCTCTTCCGAGACGATCCCGGACACACCGAGATCGGCAATCCCGGACCCGGCCCACTGGCCTGGCGGGTTGCCTTCAACGGTGTAGTACGCGACGAGCGGATCGTGCGCGGAGCGCTGCACATCCCCGCTGGCGACCTGACGCGTCAGGTATTGGTAGCCATCCCCGGCGTGCAGCACGTGACACGTCATGGTCACCGTGCGGGCCCGTGGCCCCTTCCCCCCAGGGCACCAAGTCTACCCTGCTCCGCGACCGGATTTGCTTCCGCACACTGTGAGTGCCAGAGGTGTGTGATCTTGTGATCTTGAGGAGTTGAGGGGAGATAGATGATCTTGAGTGAGCGGGTTGGGCGTTGAGGCTGTGGAGAGTTGGCCTGTGGTGCTGGGGTGATCGGCGGTGGTGCGTGGCCCCAACTTGGTCGGGGCCACGCACCGCGCGATCACGCTGCAGCGGCCGCTAGGGCGGGCTCGGCGTCGGCGGGTCGGGCGTTCTCCTCGGCGGCGAGCTGTCGGCAGTCGGAGCACGCTCCGTCACGCACTCGCGTCGCGCTGCCGCACTCACACCTGGCCGTGACGGGCTCGTGCTTGACGGGTTCGGCGTTGACCAGCTCGACATTCGCCGCGCACCATGCCTTGATGAGCGTTTGGGCCTCGGGGCCGACGGCGTGCCACTCGGCATTGAGCAGCGCGCGGGCGGTGGCGGGGCGGTGACGGCTCGCGATGTAGGTACAGCGGGCGGCTACGGCGTCGGCGGCGGTGAAGTCGGCGGGCAGGCTGGGGATGCCTTCGCGGCCCTTGTCGCGGCACTCGGAGCACAGTCCGTCGTCGGACAGGTCGCCTTCGCGGACCCGTGGGGCGTGGTCGGCGCGGGTGCGCTCGGTCCAGCACGTCACACAGTCCAGACCGCGCAGGGCGTAGAGGGCGGCGTTGTCGTAGTCGATTGCGTAGGCGTCGGGGCGGGTGCCATAGGCGGGCTGGTCGTCGACGCCTGCGCGGGACTGGGCGTATGCGTCGGCGGTCTGGTTGGCTTGGCCACGGATGCGACGAACGCGGCGATCGTTGCGGCTTGCCGGTGCGTTGCGGCGGGCGCGGACTGGGCTAGCGGGGCGCGCGATGTCACTTCGGGACTGGGGAACCTGCGGGAGGTCGTCGACCTGGCGGGAGTCCCACTCGTCACGTGCTGGTGCGCACGCTTCGATGATCTTGAGGGCCACCGGGTGCGCCCGGTGCTGGTTCCACAGTGCGCAGAGCTTGGGGCGGGCAACAGCGCTGGGGCGTGAGAGGATCTCGGCACACTCGGTGAGCAGGGCGAGAACGTGCGGGGCGACGTTGTCCAACAACTGGGCCATGAGGTGCTTGGCGTCCCGCAACTTGCCGTTTTTTATCATCGCAGCAACGTCGGTGACTGCGTCCGAAACACAAGGCGATTGCGTCATATCGATCAGCGTCCTTCGAATCACTTTCAGCGAATTCACCGAGCTTGGCCTTCTCGGTGTTTCTTCTCGTCAATTCTATCGACTATTGCGGCAAGTATCAAGGTATCATGCGCATTTATTCGCTCTTTGTTTCGTGAATTGAAAGACGACGCGAACTAATCTAATTCGCGCATGCGCGTCCTTTGTTTTGTTTACCCTCTTTTTCCTGCCGTCCCTTCGCGCTTTTCGGCACTGGTGGCGGGGTGGTCGGGTCAAGGGTCGAGCTTGCTCGATCGGCGAAGCCGACGCCGTCAGGCGCCCTTGAGGCGGCCACCCCGCCATGAGACGCTCAAAAGCGAAGGGTGTGTGGTGACGCGCGGCTGCGACCTCCTCGTGGTCGGCATGGCCCTGGGCCTGGGTGAGCCGGCTGGTGCTGGCGGTCTGGATAGACTGACCGTGCCTGTCGTGCAGGGTGTGAATCAGCCCAGCGACGCGGCAGGCGTCGTGCCAGCGCAGCTTGGTCGGCCGAGCCCACGGGATCGGTAAGCCTTCGGGCTTCTGCGCTGGCACACCCATCTGTCCTCTCGCCTTACCGGCCGACGGGTAACCCGGCGTAAGGCGGTCCGCGGCCTGGCCTCCGAGGCAGTGCTGATCATCCAAGGCGAGGACGTGGAACGGCCTGGTTGCGGAGTCCGCGGTGCCGCTCACGGTGCGTTCGTACAGGGGAAATGCGTCAGCCGGGTCGCGTCATGCGGCTGGCCTACTGTCCGTCGGCTGCGCTGTTCCGACGAGGGTCGAGGTGACGGTGGTCCACCGGCTTCCCGTGCCTGTGCGCCGGGTCGGCGACGGGCAGATGACGGGATCGCCTGGCGCGACGTCATGGCCGACGTAGAAGGTATGACAGCCGCAGGCCAAGAGCGCGAACGTCGCTGGGCCTGCCCGGAGAACAGGGTGTTCGTCCTGCAGCATGAGGACCTCTCGTACGGTCGGGGTCGGTCTTGAGGCGGACCGCCCGGGGTGAGGGCGTGGTGATCAGGTTCGGGCTTGTGTCGCCGCGGAGCGGAGGCCCGCGGCGACGTAGCCCTCGCAGCCGATGACGACCCAGCCGCCGTCCCGGTTGCTGACGAGGCCGTGCACGGACAGGTCGTCTGCTGTCATGGCGGTGACCGTGGTGTCGCACTCCGTGCAGTAGTCGAGGAGTAACGCGCAGGTCCAGCAGCGGCGTGGGCGGTAGCCATCGATTCGGAGGTGAGCGTCGAGGTGTCCGATGGCGTGGCGAACGTCGACGGGTGTGGGTAGTCCGACGCGGAGACCGTCGCCCTCGTCGCAGCAGCGGCGGACGCAGCCAGGACACCAGCCGTGGTAGGTCAGCCGCGCGGATGTCCCGCAGCGTTGGCAGCGTCGGCGGAGAGGCCAAAGCCGAAGCGACACGTCAGCTCCTCCCCCGTGACGGTTGGGTGGAGGCGGCGTCGTCCGGCGGATCGCCGATGGCGAGATAGAACCAGGTCACGTCCCGGTTCCACTCGGTCGCGCAGAGCAGACAGTCGAACAGGGTGCGACGCAGCCTGCCGGGCTGTCGACGGGTGTGCGTGCGGGTGCCGCGGCAGACCTCGCAGTCTCCGCGCCAGAACCGGCAGGCCGGGGAGACGTCGTAGTAACGGCCACTCAGACAGGCCGGGCAGCCACACAGGTCCGTCCTTGGGTCGCCTGCGGGCGGTGGGGTGCTCGGGAGTGGCTGGTGGTAGGGCGGCCTGGGGACGAGGGAGTCGTGCAGGACGTAGCCGAAGTCGAATCGGCCGACCGGCTCGGCGGTCGATGGGAGAAGAGTTCGCACGGTAGGGCTCCTGGAACGGGCCTCGGCCGGGCACCTCGCGAGGTGCCCGGCCGAGGGGAGAGCAGGGCGGCGTCCGTGGGGCTCGGCGCCGCCCTGCTTGGTTAGCTGGTCAGGGTTGGGATCAGAACGGCGGCTTGTCGCCGCCGCCGGCGGACGCGCCGACCAGCTCGCGCTCCGCCTCGGGGTTGTTCCAGGGGTCCTCGGTCGTGGACGGCGCCTCGACGCGGGTGGGAGCGGAGCCGCGACCGGCCTTCGCGACGGTGGCAACCTGCCACCGCAGGTTCGGACCGATGGCGTCGACCTCCAGCTCGATGACCGAGCGCTTCTGGCCCTCGCGGGTCTCGAAGGTCCGCTGCTTGAGGCGCCCCTGGACGATGACGCTCATGCCCCGGCGAAGGCTCTCGGCGACGTTCTCGGCCATGTCCCGCCAGATGGTGCACCGCATGAACAGGGGGTCGCCGTCCTTCCAGCCCGTGCCCTGGACGAACTGGCGGGGTGTCTCGGCGACGGTGAGGTTGGCGACGGCGTGCCCGCTGCTGGTGAAGCGCAGCTCGGGGTCGGCGGTGAGGTTCCCGACGATGGTGACGACCGGCTCGTTAGCCACTGTTCTGTCTCCTTCTCGATTCTATCCGCACGCTTGGGTGCGGGATGGTGGTGCTGTCGATCTGCCGCATGCGTGATCAGGGCGTGCTGGGGCCCGAAGGGGTGGCGGGGGTTCTGGGTCGGCCGGTCGGGGAAGATCGCCGGAGGCGACCGAGCGAAGCTCGGCTTGTCTTCTCCGGGCGGGTGGCCCAGGTTCATCGCCACGAACCCCGGCACGCCCTGATTGCATCTGGGCAGATCAACAGGACCACGATCACGGGCCTGCCCCTTTCCCTCGCCGCTCCCAGCCACCTCGGAAGTTGTCCGGCGGGTGTCAGGCGTCAAGTAGCCACGTCGGTGCTCTGTGCTCTGTTTCGGGACGGCGATGTCAGTGGTCGACTGTTGGATTGCACTTATGTTCGCTTGATGCCTGGGAACTCGGTCGGGTTGAACTCGTAGTCGGCGCGGACCACGTACTCGTCCTGGGCTGTCCGGATCGCCCAGCAGCGTTCATCGTCATATGTGAACTGGACGATCTGCTCGTCCGGCTGAGCGTCCAAGGCGGCGGTGACGATCTCGTTCAGCTCTCGATCTGCTTCTGTCTCGCGTGCGGCGTAGTAAGCGTCCAAGGCCGCGTCTGGGTCGAACTCCGTCGGATCTCCGGACAGAGCAGGACTTGCGTCGGTGCGGTCTACCGGGCCGACGATGGCGTCGAACGGCTCGTTAGCCATGGGTTTGCCTCCTTCTCAACCCCACCCGCGCACCGGATCCGGGATGGTGGTGCTGTCGGTCTGTCTGCGTGATCAGGTCGTAGCGAAGATCGGTGTCCTGCATCGGCTACTTGGGAGTAAGAACATTGAGCGGCGACGGGGCACGCCCTCGAGTTCGACGGCGTAGAGAAGCGGTCACCACCAATCAGAGTTGGACAGAGCGGCAGCTCTCCTGCTGATCGCGGCGGGACCAAGGACGCGATTCACCGGCCTGGCATGGCGGCGCATGCACGCACGAAGGTGGACGCGGCAGCAAGCACGTTGCCGTCGAAGGCTTTGGCGAGGTCTTCCAAGGTGAGGCCGGTGTCTTCCAGGTCCTCGGGATAGATGTACCAGGGCACGTGAAGGTCGGTCTCAACCCCATACCGTGTACCGGTCTCGACGCTTTCGATGACACCGTGCGCAAGGCCGTGGATGCTGCCGATACCGATCTGCCACTCCTCGGCGTTCAGGACCCAGCGGAATCCGGATTCCTCGTGCTCCTCGTCGACGGCGTGACCGACAGCGGCCGGCACTCGCCTCCAGTCGTTCGCGTCAGTGATGACGGCGACAGCACCGTTGGCCAGCCCTTCGGCGTAGAGCAGGGCGGTCTGTAGCGGCGCCGCCAGCCAGGTGTTGAGTTGGCGGGCAATGACAAGTTCAACCGATGTGACCGAAGAGGACATAACACCTCGCAGATGTGGATAGATGACTGGCGTGCATCGACTCTCGGTAGCGGATCATGCGCTGCGTCGACATGACGCGACGTTGCCCACGACCGCTGCGAACAACCGCAGCGAACTGATGCAGCTGCCTTGATGGACGACGTGGGTTGCTCGCGTCTTCTCTGGGCTTGTAAGAAGGTTGTGATGCTTGTGAAGTCAGGCGGCGAAGCTGAGCGCCAGTGCCGTCTGTTGTGGGACGTTCTGCACGTCGACAGTTTCCTGCCACCATTGCCGGGCGTAGCGGGGGCAGTTGTTGCACGGTCCACGATGGACACAGCCAGGAAGCCGGATACCGGATCGGCGTGCGGTCGCCGACCACGCAAGGCTGTCCGCTGATGAGATCGCGTGCCCGATCCGGGCAAGCCCGTCGCGTTTCACTCCGAAGCAGTGCAACGGGATTCCCCGTGCTGCCAACGTGGTGACGATGGCCGCGATATCTGCCGAGGAAACTCGTTTGCACACCGACCCCAGCCCCACGAGCGGTTCTTGGGTCAAGTCAACCCCGGCTTCTCGATGCATCTGCTCATGCCGCAGGTAGTCCTCCAGACGCCAACCCTGAAGCGTTGGCAGCCAGCGTGCATGGGGAAACTCTCGCTACGCAGGTGCAGCAGCGAGTCGAGGGTGAACTCAAGGTGATCGGTGACGGTGAAGCCGGACGCGGCGAGCGCACCTGGTTCGCAGGGCATGTCCTGGATGGCCACGAAATCCGGGGGGCGGCCGATGTCCTCGATGAACCGGTAGATCCGGCCGCCGTAGGTGTCGGGCGAGTCGCGCCAGTCGCCGAAGCGGCTGATCTCGGTATACGCGCCGGAGTCGATCGCATAGTCCGTCGCGATGCCTTTGGGAAAATCGTCGCCCCGGCGCCGGTAGGCCGAGAGTGTGTTGTAGGTGACGAACAGTGGTATCCCGGCGAACCGATGGTCTTCCAGCCAGCGGCCGCGGTGAGTGCCAAGGTAGAAGCGGGTCACTCCACTCACCCAGCCTCCTGTCCGGACACCAGCAGTGCCTCCTCGTCGTCGGAGCCTGGCTTGGCACGGCTGGGTGATGGCGGGGCTGGCCCAGAACCAGCTTCGGCGGCGGGTGCGCTGATCTCCCAGCGGTGACGCTCCTCCCACTGGGAACCGAGATTGCAGAGGAATCGGGTGCCGTCGTCAGTGATCGCCTGCCAGGCGATAGTCCGGCCAGTGCGGTGCACGCACCGGAACTGGCTAGCTTGCAGGCCGTTCTCGAATCGCACGGGTTCCGCCGTTCGGATGACCACATCGGCGATGACGCCACGCAGCTTGTCTCGGATCGTGTTGCGGCGAGCGAGATTGGCCCGGCACCGCTCGCGCCATTCGATCGCATCAGCGTTGTCGGTGGGAGTCAACACGTCCAGCACCGAGGCCGGTGCGTCCGCCGCGTACGGTCCCGTCGACTCGTGCATGTCCTTGTACGCGAAGTTGAACCGTCCACGAGCCCACCGCATCAGCACCACGAGCGCCCACACCTCACCGGTGGCGATCGTCCGGATCGCGGCGTAGAAGACTCTGTTCTTGCTGGCGCACTGCACGATCTCGTATTCGGGGCTGCTGAGCAGTTCGCGCTCGAAGTGGGCGCGATCGGTCTCGCCCTTCGGGCGGTGGTAGGAAAGCCAGCCCATTACCATCTCCTCACATAGTCCACTGTGTAGCCAGCGGTTCGGAGCGGCGTCTGACATCGGCACCACTCAGCTCAGCCTGCATGGACACGCATCCACGTTCGCGGCGCGATGCGCTATTGGTGCATGTCACATGGCCAAGGGCAGCGGAGTGGCGCCGCCGCCACGAATGGCTTCGCGGGCGAGTGCGGTGCGCCACTCGCGGTCGAACCCGGCGTGTTCCTTCGCGCGAATGGCACCTGGAAGCAGGGCGTACTCGTAGGTGGTGAGTGGCCATTCGCGTGGCCGGTCCGGCAGGACCCGCACGTCCACGCGAGGAATCTGGTCACCTTCGGTCCACACCACCGTGTCGTGCACGGCGGCCAAGCGCTCCAAGGCCACAAGCCCTTCATCACGGGTCGAGGTGGTGACGTGGGGTCGAATCGACCGCCAGGTGTCACCTTTCCTGGCAGGGTCCTTGACGGTGCGTCCGTCCCGGCCTCGCAGACTCTTGCCGGTCTCGGGGTCTTTGACCGACGCAGCCCGGTACACCCGGCGGGTCTCGACCACCGTCCACGTGGTCGCGTCCGCGAGTTCGCTGTCTGCCAGCTCCGCCACGCCGCTGATCTCCCGTGTGCGGACGAACTCGGCTGCGGATAGCGATCCGAACAGCCGCATCCGACGGTTGGTCGACAAGGCACGCCGCTCCATGCGGAGCGCGTACGCGCCGGCCTCGGGCTCCGCGCGCCACCGTGCGGCAAGCGCGTTCCGGCCAGCTTGTGGTGCCTGGAAACAGCAGAACTGGCAACAGGACCGTGGGTAGACGAACCCGTTCAGCGCCTTCTTCAGGTAGTTGGCGCACCAGGTTCGGTCGCGGCGCTTCTCGATCAGCGGATACCACGGGCGCCGGGCGTTCGTGGTGTAGGAGCTGTCTCGCTTGGCGCGCCACGTCTCCTCGGCGGCGAACGCGACTGCGTGCCGGAAGTCCGGCCTGACACGACCAGCGGCGATCTCGTCTGCGATCGCCGAGTCCAGAACCTCGCCCTTAGCTCGGTAGCTACAGAGACGACGTCCTGAGACGATCTGCGGCAGAGTCAGTGCGTGTTCCATCTCTTCACCGAGATGCCATGCGCCGCGCGGGATCAGTTCGGTCGGTGCAGTGCTGTCGGCGAGGATGTCGTAACCGTCGCGAGTGGACTGTCCACCGCGCGCGACCTGGAGGAACCGAATCCCGTGCTCGTGAAGCATTGGCACCAGGTGCGCGTTGGCGGCGTCGATGGTGGATCGGTACTCGTCGCCGGTGATCGCGGTGATCACGAGCAACTCGTCGAGGTCGAAGCCGCGGGACTTGGGTTTGGTGCACCACAGGTGCAGAAGTGCCATCGAGTCGACGCCACATCCGTTGCAGAACACGACGGTGGCCGGTGGCCGACCGGTCAGATTCGGGTACTCGTGAACGTGGTTGCGCTCCAGCTTGGTCACCGGTCACCTCCTTTGTCTCGCAAACGTGAGCAGGGGGCGGTCCCGCCACCGGGGAAGGGATGGCGGGACTGCCGGCGGCAGCGGTCAGCTGCCTGCTGTGGGGATGGGGTCAGGGCCGGGGGTGGTGTTCGATCCGCGCGAGCAGGTCACGGTCGTGAGTGACCAGCTCGACGCTGGTGCCGGGCCGAGTTGGTGGGTAAGGACGTGCAATGCGGTCCGGATGAGTGACTCCGGATCGTGGTGGTCGGTGCCGATCCGCACCCCGTACACGGTCGAGCCCGGTCCTCGTCCGGGCCGCTCCCCCAACGCCGTCCGCAGCGCGCGCCTCGCGTCTGTCGGATCTTGATCTGGATCGATGCCCAGTTCGAGGAGCCAGCTGGTGACCTCGCCGACAACGTCGCTGCCGGGCCAGCTTCCGTCGCCCTCTTCGATGTCTTTGATCCGGCTGAACAACGACAGAATCGCCGCGCCCTCCGGCGAGTCTGGGTCGACCACCGGCGGCGACGCGGACGGACGTCCGTACCTGTGGTCGTCCCAGTCTCTGACTGGAGCGTCTGCGCCGGTGTGGAGACCGCGAGGGTCATCGTGGTTCTTGGGGGCTCGCACAGCGATGGAATCGGCGGCGGCGTCGCTCACGGGCTGGGTGACCGCGAGCGCCTGGATCATTGCGTCGTAGATCGGCGCGTCCGCACTCGCTTGCGTCCGCACGTCTGACCCGGTCGACGTGTCAGCGCTGCTGTCTGGGGTGGTACCGATCGTGTTGGCGTGACGGTCAGAAGTTCCGTCCGTGTGATGGCTGTTCATGTGTCCCCTCGAGTTAGTTCGGCCAGGCAAGCGCCACCCGGGCCGCGTGTGTGTGGCAGGTCAGCTCCCGCCCGGAATGAGGCGGTGTCGCGGCGGTGCCGGTCGTGATGCGGGCGGCACCGCCGGGGTCAGGAGGTGCTCAGGAAGGACGGCGGTCTCGAAACTCCAGCGCTTCGGTGATCTCGTCACGGCCAGGGCGGACGAGGCCGGCGAGATCGGCGAGAGTCCATGCCACTCGCAGGGCGCGGACCCAGCCGCGCCCTGACATCGCACCGTTCTCCAACGCCTGGTCCAGCGGCGCGGTTGTCAACCGAGGCAACCGGAACTCAGCGTGGGTAAAGGTGGTGGCGGGCACATCGGCGTTGGTACTCCCCCGGTGTTCTGCCCAGCGTTGGGCAGCCCGGGTTCGCGCGGCGGACACCCGAGTGCGCAGATTGGAGCCGACCTCCGGCGCTGAGGTGCCCGGAGCGCTGTCATCTGGTGGACGGAGTCGCACCCGCAGGTCGACGCGGTCAAGTAAGGGGCCGGTAATCCGGGCCAGGAACCGGCGCCGCGCGTGCGGACTGCACGAACAGTCCTGTTCGGGCTGTCGGCAGGGACAGGGCGCGGCGGCAAGGACGAGTTGGAAGCGGGCCGGGTAGCGGAAGACCCCGTCTCGGCGGGCAACACGGACCTCGCCGTCGTCCACGGCGCAACGCACGGCCTCCAACTGGTCGGCTCGGAACTCGCTGACGTCGTTGAGGAACAGGACACCCCGGTGGGCCTGCGTCATGGCGCCGGGCCTGGTGACGCCCGAGCCGCCACCCACCAAGGCTGGCATGGACATCGAGTGGTGTGGCGCGATGAACGGCGCGGTCAGCGCGAGCGAGGTGTCGGGCCCGAGGCAGCCCGTCACCGACTGGACCGCGGCGACTTCCAGCGCTTCCTCGTCGGTCAGCGCGGGCCGCAGCTGATGCAGGAGCGTGGCGTAGCGCCGGCACCCCGCGCCGGGGTGGCCGACCAGCAACAGGTAGTGGTCTCCGGCTGCGGCGACCTCCACCGCCCGGACCGCTTCGGGCGGACCCGAGACGTCGAGCGCGTCGGAGGCGTTCGCGTCCGCCATCGCCGCACGGCCGCCGGGCGAAGTGCGGTGCGCAACGTCGACGGCAGAGCCGGCCGGATCGGCGATGGCCGAGGTGGCGACCGATGTGGTGGCTGAGGCGGCTTGAGCAGAGTCGGACAGCTGTCCGCGGAGCCCGGCGACGGCCGTAGCCAGCCGATCGGCGCCGACCACGCGGACACCAGGCAGCAGCGCGGCCTCCGGAAGTGAGCTGGTCGGCACGACCGCCCGGTCGAGTCCTGCCCGGCGCGCGGCGAGTAGTGCGGGCAGGACACCGCGCACAGGCCGTAGCTGCCCGTCGAGCCCAAGCTCGCCCAGGAGCACGGTGTGTGTGACCTCGTGAGCCGGGAGTTCGTCGGCGGTGGCCAACACCGCGCACGCCATGGCGAGATCAGCCAGCGTTGTGCCGTCTCGGAGCGGGTGGGAGGTCGTGAGCAAGACCGGTTCGGTGGGCCACGGCAGTCCGCTGTTGCGGAGTGCCGCGCGGATCCTCTCCCGTGTTTCCCGCTCGACGGGGTGGATCTGCGAGGCAGGGAGGGCGTCCGATGGTGTTGGCACGATCTGGGCGCTGATCGTGATGGGTGTTCCGTCGATGCCGTGTAGGGCGATCGACCTGGTGACCGCTGCCCGAATGGTCATCAGAGCGTCACCTCCACTCGCCGCCGCCGTTTGTGCCGTGCCGGCGGACTCGTGACGGCGTGTTCGGCGGTGCGCATCGTCGAAAGCAAGAGTGCGGGGTGAGACATGGGATGTGAGCCCTCCCTGGGACGAACGGTGTGATCAGCCCGGTTCGGTGGGGTCATAGCGCTGGTAGCGGTGCTGGACCCACCAGTTGGTGATGGTCGCGGCGGTGAGCAAGTCGGTGGCGTCGACCAGGACGGCGACGTTGTCGCGCGCGAGGACGTCGTTGCTGGCCTTGAATAGTCGAACCATTGCGGCGTGTGCAGCGCGCTCACGCGTGCGGAGTGGTTCAGCCATCGCCTGCAGTTCCTCGTGGTTCAGGCCGATCACCCGTCGACGATGAACGTCGTAGGCGGCGCGGTCGATGAGTCCGAGTGTCCAGACACGATCGGGGATGTTGGGAATGAGCAGTGAGATCGTGTCGTTGCAACGTCGACAACGGAACCGGTCGTTGCTCCCTGACGCGTCCCAGATGGACATTCCTGTCGCGCCGCTCGTTGCACAGCCGTCGGTGACACATTCACCGTTGAACAAACCTTTACGTGGCATCGCTTTCCTCGCCAGGAGTTGGCAGTGGTGATGTTCGGGATGTAGCGGTCGTGCGGATCACCACTCCTTGACCTCGACCACCCGTGTTCCGACTCGACGCTCCGCCCAATACAGCGCGGTGTCCGGTGTGGCGAACCTGTGCCGGTGATGCGATGGGGTGAGCGTGACGAAGTCCGACGACGCGATGGCCCATCCCCCGCGTGGGGTGCGGGCCAGGTGCAGCCATACATCTGCATCGTGGGTGAACCAGGTCACCGTGTCCGCGTCATGCTCGGCGTAGAGGTCGCCGGTGATGTCGCTGCCGTTCTTCCCGTACTGGCGTTGGACGCGGGTCGGCTCGATTGGGCGGCCGTCCTCAGTCCACCACCGGGTGGTGTCGGTGTAGTCCTCGCCGTCGTCCTCGGATTCCCGGTAGGTCTGGACGATGGTGCGGGTGATCCCAGCGGCGCCGTGACCGGCGATGCTGTGCGCGATGTCCGCGGCGTTCTCCGCGCTGGTCGCCTCAATTGAGAAGGTGGGGAGATCCGTTCCGGCGGAGTACCACCCGCCCGGGTCGGGCCGGTCATGGATCCGGCGTGCAGTGATGCTGTATTTGGCCATACGGGTTGTCTCCGTCCACATAGGGCATCGCGCCGAGGAGTGGTGTTGTCGGGACTACGCCGCGCAGACATTGACCCGCGCTGAGTCCGGAGCTGGATAGTGGTGCCGCGTGATGACCGGTGTGCCGGTCGTCGCGCGGTAAACGATCGTGGGAATCAATGCCTTGCGCGCCAAGGTTGCGGTGTGGGTCGCGCCGGAGGATCCGTCCAGGATGAACGCCAGGCAGACGTCGGCACCCAACGCGATCATCGCCTCGTTCCGACGGAATCCGGCTGAGCGGTCCAGAACGCCTCGGGTGCGCCACTGCGCGGGATGCCGCTCGACTCGACCGCCCCAGTGTTCCCAACACGCCTCGCACAACGCGTCCGCTCCGCGGGGGCATGCACCGGACACCAAGATCGCCGAAGGGTGCCACACCTGAACGAGGGCGGCACGGATCGTCGGGCGGTGGTTCCAGTTTCTCGAGCCAGTGATGAGAATCCGTCGCGTCACAACATCCTCCACAACAACGAAGGGTTGGGACCCTGCCGGAGTGTGTCCGGTCGGGGTCGGTGTGCGCGCGTTTCAGCGTCGCCGCTGCGAACCTGTCCAACCGCACGCTCTTCGCGGCTGGACAGGTTCGCGGCGGTGACGCATCGTGTAGCGCTCACCGGTCCCGACCGGACACAGTGGACAGCACCGCGTACTCCATCGCCGTGCGGCTCAGGCTCTATTCGTTGTCGTCGTGGGGCTTGTCGTCAGTTAGGACGAGTGGGATGTCCCGGCCGATGGCTTCGGCGAGACCGCGTCGGCGAGCTTCCCTATCCAGGAGATCCGCGAGTTCAGGTGCGATGGCCTTCAGCTTGAGGTAGCGGGCACCGAAACCGTGGACGTAGCGAGGCACACAGTTGGGACCGAACTCGGCGTCGATGATCCAGCACGTCTCGCCACGCAGGCGCGACAGGCCGTAGGACCGTGAGTCGTCGGGAGCGGTGAAAGTGATCGTGAGGTGAGCGTCGAGACCTACCACGGCGCCGAAGATGCCGGGTTCGGCCCTGCGCTGCATGCTGGTCACGGTCGCCGACACCGTGATGGCGTCATCGCCGGAGTCGAGGGTGATGGTTTCTGGAGAGCTGGCCATGAGTGTTTCCTCCACGCGGCCTGTGTCGCGCTGACAAAGCGCGGGTTCGTGTTTACAGGTTCGGGTCAGTCCCACCAGATGCGGATGCGGTATGGGTTCTCACCGGGACTGTTGTCGACGAACAGATCAGCGACGGTGGGGTACTGCTGGACGGTGATCTCGTCGGCGCGCATGGAGCGAGCCCAGGTGATCACCTTCTGCGTGTAGTCGCGCCGCTGCTCGTCGGTGTACCGGTCACCACCGCCCGTTGTGGACGCGATCCGTTGGTGAGTGAAGAACGGGACGTCGATGTAGAGAACGGCCGATCCTTCGGCGCCGAACTCGACCTGCATGGCGTCGTCGAACAGTGTCCCGATCGTGGCTGCGACCTCGCTGGGCATGAAGTTGTTTCCGCCAAGGGCAGCGTTCATGACCGCATCGAAGGTCGCGCGGTTGGAGAGGTTCACCGTGAAGTTGGTCGAGACTCGTTGACCGAGCTGAACGAACCTGACGATGTCGGCCTGGACGTTCCTGTAGTTGCTGTTCACGTCGTGCTCCTCGGGAATCATGAGCGTTTGCTGCATGGCAGGCAGCAGCCCGCCGACGCAATTGGCCTCTTTAGGCGGACCGCAGCAAATCGATGTGGTACGCATCAAATTTGCGAAGCCACGGACGTAGCTGCGGATGGTGTGATGTGCTGTCAGGCGGCGAGCGAGGCGCCGAGAAGCCGCTGAACCTGGTGGCGACGTCGACGAACCGCATGTGGGCCGCGCGTAACCGGTCAGCTAAAGAAAACGCACGAACAGGTTCCTGATTATGAAGACGGCGATTTGCCACACGATTCTCGACGCGGTGACTAGCATCTTGATCACGATTAGAGTGCCCACAATGACCGCCAGGAGCAGCCAGAACACCATCGTTCCAATACCCAGGGCGGTGGATTTCACAGACGCTCACCGTCGAGTCCGTTTAGGTGTCGGGTCGGGTGGCGCATAGGCACTGTTGTGTCGGCGGGGATGGCCATGGATACCTGCGCTTCATTAAGGGGAGGACACAAGGCGGTCCGGCGGCTTCGGGCCGGCTGAGGAATAGATCGATAATTGGCGTGGTGTGGCGCGTTAGCCCGCGAGACGTCGTGGCTGACGGGCGCCTGCCTCCAGGCCGTCCTCGATAGTGTTGAGGTCCTTGCTGGACGGTGTGCCGCGCCAGCGCGCTACGGCATCGCGGAGGCAGGCACGTGCCTCCTCGAGGGTCATGTCGCCACCCTGGGCCAAGCGTCCGAGTGTGAAGGCGGCTCGGACCAGCGTGTCGTGGCGGTAACCTTCAGGCGTCGCTGCGACGTTGTCGTGGATCCTGGTCAGGTAGGCGTCCTTGCGGACCTCACTCACCGGTCCTAGCCGGTGCCAGGCGACCGTCGGATGCACCACGAGCCGCGGCGGACGCAGAAGCGGGATGAGCCAATCAGGCAGCGAGGCGATCGAGTGGTCGTTCGCGACCGTGTAGCGCCCGTGGGTGAGGAGAGATCCGGCGGCGACGACGTAGCCTCCGCCTCCCCGGCTGTCCACCCGCCAGCCGAGCCTCGCCACGGTGTTCCGCAGATTGAGCACCTGTGGGATGCGGAAGTACAGGTGGAACCCACCTGAGGGTGTCTGCACCGTGTAGGTGTCACTGGGAAGCGGTTGGCCCGCTTGATCGGCCAGACGGGCCAGGACGTCGCGGCCGTGTCGCGCACCGGCCCATCGGGGCGGAGGGTCCTCGCCGTGCGCGGCGTCGAGATCGAGCACGTGCAGACCGGACGGCCCTGTTGCGACCCCGATGTTCAGCGGCCACTGCTGCCACCATCGCCGGATCAGCTCCGGATCGCGGGTGGCGTGGGCCTCCCAGCCGCGGTGTCCCTGCGCGCACGGCCCGCGGCGGGGGCAGTGTTTCTCTCCGTGCAGCGCCGGCACCTTGCTGCGTGGCCACAGTGGGAAGACGAACATGCCGAGGTCCGCGCTGCGCAGGGCCTCGCGAATGAGGTAATGGTGGTCAACGTCGTGCATCCGCGCCATCACGAATCACCTCGGTGGTGATCGGAGATGGTGAGGTGCGTGCCGTTGCTGGCGGCCGCCATCAGCCGTGTGGCACGCGGGGTGCCCATGCGGTACTCGGCCATCACGCTGCGCCGCGACAGCGGCTCTCCCTGCTGCTCGCGCTCGCGCAGGGCCTTGATCACCTCGTGATCAGACACGTCTGGCTGCGGGCCCTTCCTGGGCTGGCGCGGCCGATCAGAGGACGGGGCTTTCCGGTTCCGTAACGACGTCGTCCGGGCCGTACGTCCTCCGGTGGGTTCCGCAGCGGCGGGTTGCGCGTTCGGGTCGGGGACGGTGGGCGGCGCCTCGGCGTCGATGTCGACAGCACCGGTGACTGGTACCGCGGCTGGTACTGGTGCCACCGACGCGGGACCGGTACCAGCGGCGAGACTCGGTGTCGAGGACGGCGTGGTGTGGGCGGCGTGACGGTGCATGGTGAGCAGCAACGCGGCGAGCATCAACGGCGGGACGGCGCCGAGGACGGCTGCGCCGGGACCGACGTACAGCCAGTCCGCGACGTTAGCCGCCAGGGACAAGCCCACCGCCGACAGTGACAGGCACGCGGCCGCGCGTTTGGCTGGCGAGTTCGACATCCACAGGTCCATCCCCACTGCCGCGACCGCGTCCAAGCACAGCGGGTAAAGCCAGGACAGCGCCCCAAAGCCCCACCGTTCGGCGAGATTCTTCGTTGAGATATAGGAGATGACGCCCGTGTCGGCGATCGTCACGAATGCCATGAGACGAAGCCGGATACGCTGAGGGATCCGCATGTCAATCGGAGAGAACAAGCGTACCACGATAACCCTTCCTAAAATTTTCTCATTAGCCGAGCAGAATCGGCTACGATGACCGCACCGCGGGGATGGGGTGGTTTACAGGGAGTTCGATTCCCTTATGCACGGATACGAATGCCGGGCCCGCGCGAGGAGATAGTGAGCGTGCGCCCATCGGGATAGGTGATCAAATATCCGGATGCGGTCCGCTGCACACGAACCAGAACACCGTTCTTGTCTCGGAAAATGGCGTTGCGCATGACTGATTCCTTCGTCGTGTTGCGGCGACTCCGGAGGACTTCAAACCGATTCGGGAGCCACGCTGAGCAGCGACCACCGTGACGGCAATGCCGCTGGTGTCGGCCCCGGGATGTGGGGCGCTTATCGCGTCAGCCACGTGAGCCGCGGTGGGTCAAGCCGCCCGCGCCGCGGCGGCGAGGGGCCTCGATAGCTGCGGCTTGACCCACCGCGGCGGCGTGGCAGGCTGCGCGCGCCCCACACCCTGCGGGCGGACGCGCGATCGCCCATGTGCCTCAAGGCCCAGGCGTAGGCCCAATCAGCGTTGCCGCGCGAGTTCGATGATGCTGCGCATAGGCAGGTTCTTCTTGAAGGGCTCGCCCATGCGGGTTTCGGCGTCCGCATACTCCTGCGCCAGGTCGGGGTTCAGCCGTGCGGACTGGACCAAGTCGTTCCTGGCTGCGAGAGGGCAGAAGCGGCAGGACAGCCTTTACCGGACTAGAAGTTGATCTTCATCGCTCCAGGTAGGGGTCGACGACGGGTGAGGTCGCGTATTCAACGGTCGCGGATTCGCCTGACGGTGGCTGCGTGTGATCGCCGGGGGGACGTATCGGCTCCAGGTGGCGCCCGCCTGGTTGGCGAGCCTGGTCGCGGTGACCGGGTGGTAGCCGAGGGCGTCCGTGACGACGGGGGCGCATCTCCAGGACGTGCTGGCGGATCGGCGCTCGAACGGCTGGCCGTTGACCTTCGCTATCCTTCCGGGCAAGGGGGACAGCGAATGACCGAGAACTTCCACTTCCACGGTCCGACGACGTTCATCAACAAGCCGGTGGACACCGTCATCCGGGACTTCCAGAACACCCACGCCTCGGCGCACGGCGAGCAGCTCGCCCGGCTGATGGAGCTGGTGCTGTCCAGTCGCGACCTGAGCGACGCGGAACGCGAGGACACCGCCCGCCTGATCGACGAGACCGCCGCAGCGGCGGACACCGACGAGCCTGCCGCGGTCGAGTCGAAGCTCGGCGCGATCAGCCGGATCGTGTCGCGGGCCGCAGACATCGCCGCGCCCGCGTCCACGATCGTGGACAGCGTCTCTTCGATGTTCGCCTGACACCGCGACAGCACGAGGAGGGACGTGGGTGCGGCTGAACGCGATCGTGTGGGTCGGCGACTGGGCCGAGATCAGTGGCTCGCTCGGGCACGAGGCGGCGTACGCACTGGTCGACGGCGCCGACTGGCCCGCCGTCGTGCAGCGGTTCGGGTCGACGCTGATCGGGCTGGACGTCGAGCCGGACACGACGGTCGCCGAGTTCGCCCGGCGCGCGCTCGACGCGTCGGCCGCGGACGGGTGGGAGGTGGCCCGGACCATGGTCGAGGACCTGCTCGGCGAGAACCTCCCGGACGAGGCCCGGCTGGCCGATGCCGTGGAGCCGGACGACCTGGTCCTGGTCAAGGCCGAGGTGCCGACCACCACGGGCTACATGATGATGCCGCTCGGCCGTCCGGAGGCGTTGTTCGACGCCCTCGACGTCGCTGCGGCGGTGGAGGTGGCGGCCTGGCCGCGGCTGTGGGGCGCGCTGCTCTACACCGAGGAGGACGCCGCGCTCGCGACGTACGTGCGCCTGCACTTCAACGAGCTGAACACCTTGTCCGGCCCGTTGTTGCGCGTCTTCGTGGTGGAACGCCCGCCGGACTTGCGGCGTGCGCTGAAGTACTGGCGGCAGCACCTGGAGCCGGAACTGCTGCGCCCGCTGGCCGCGCTGCGCTGGCTGCGCCGGGCGCCGTACGACAAGAGCGGCCTGTACGACGTCGCCCGCGAGCTCGGCGTCGCCCCGGAGCTGTTCCCGTGCCTCGTGCTGTTCGGCGGCGCCGACGACCGCACGATCGTGTTCCCGATCGAGTCCGCCGACCCGGCTTCGCTGCGGGAGCTGTTCGGCACGATCCAGCGCGCGGCGGGCGGCAAGTCACCGGTCGACCGCACAGAGGCGGTCACCGAGCTCTACCAGCTCTACCACAGCGTTCCGCTGGAGGCCGGTCTGCGCGGCGCCGAGGCGTTGCGGGCGTTGGCGGCGTCCGCGTCCTGGGCCGACCGCGAGGCGCTGGGCCGGGTGTCGGCAGTGAAGGACACCTTGCGCGCCACGGAGTTCACCGGCCGTCGCGTGGTGATCTCGCACGCCACCGTGGAGAATTTCACCTTCAACGGGCCTACAACGTTTATCCACAAGCCGGTGGACACCGTCGTCGCGGACTTCCAGAACACGCACGCCTCGCCCTACGCCGAGCGGTTCGCCGAGTTGCTCCGCCTCGCGCTGCACGCCGGGAACGCCCGGCCCGAGGACCGCGTGCTGCTGGCACGACGGGTGGTCGAGGTGGCGGCCGAGGTCGAGTCAGGCGGCGGGGCGTGGCAACTAACCGACGTGTTGCGGTGGCTGCACTCCGCTGCCTATGGCCACGGCCTGCCCGAACGGTTCACCGAGGTGCTGAAGTCCATCGAGGGCAGCGTCGCGACGCGGACCACCGAGGGCTGGTTTGAAGGGCCACAGTGACCGACCGCAGTGGTCCAGGCGGCGGACCGCGACCCGCGCCTGGACACCGACCGGAGACTGGTGACATCGCCTATTCAACTATCGCGGGTTCGTCCTGATTGTGGCGGTGAGTGATCGCCTGGGACGTAGCGATTCCAGGAAGCGCCAGCCTGTGTGGCGATCTTGGTGGTGGTAACCGGGTGGTGTTAGCCGAGGGCGTCAGCGACCACGGGTGTGAGCATGGTGAGCACGTCTTGCTGGTTGGCCGCGCGGCCAACGCGCGGTCCGGGTCGAGCAGCTCGGCAGCCCGATCCAGCACGCCAGCGTAGGCGCGCCGCGTGTTCACGTTGCCGTTGATCTTCGGAGAGTCCAGGAACGCGTCGACGGCGCGCGCACCGCGCAGACCTCGACCCCGACCGAGCCCTGCGACTACGCGAGGCCCTCGACAAGTGGGACGACCGCACCCGACCCGGGTGCACCCGCCTGACGCGCGGTCGGCGTCGGTGAGGGTGAAGTGCCGGAACAGCTCGTCCCGCCCGATCCCGGGGAACTCCTGAAGGCGCTCCAGTTCCTCGTCGGCGAACACCCGCGTGGCCAACAACAACCTCCAGCCCCCAAGGACGATCAGCAGGCTACTGGAGCACGGACGAGCCGATCGCCATCACGGCACCCACCGGCGGCACCGTCATCGCCCACAGCCGGTCACGACGAGACCGCTCCGGCAGGCGAGTTATCACAGGTCAGGGTATACCGCCCGAAATTCGGCGGATACTACGAGCGACCTCAGTTACTCGATCTTGATCACGTCTTCGGTGACGGTGATGCCGTGTTGTTTGGCCCAGGGGATCATGAGGCTTCCGAAGTCTTCGTCCCAGTGGCGTTGCCGTAGTTCGCCGGTGGTGGTGAGTTGGCCCATTTCCGGGATGCCGAAGGCTTGTCCGATCTCGTCGACCAGCCGGCAAGCTGTGGCGAGGAGTTCTGGTCCGGGTTGGATGAGGTCGTCGAGTGCGGCGGCTGTCTCGGCCGGCGGTGGGGCTGTAGTGAGCGCCTGCGGGCTTCGGGGGTCGTTGAAGGGTGTCCGGTGTCCGATCTGGATAGGCTGCTGGTCGGAGACGGGGTGCAGTTGGGCTCGGACCAGTACACCCCCGCCTGCGGCGGCCCGGTCTTGGGCGTGCCGGGCGAGATAGAGCAGCCCGGACACCAGACCGACTGTGAGCGCGTCGTCGCTTATCAACCGTACTCGGGGGGTTTCGTCGTTCGGTGTTTCCCACGACCGTCCGCGGGATAGGTCATGGACGTTCACCGCGTAGACGCCGGAGCCGTCGGTGTGCAGTTCGAGTGATCCATAGCGGGCGAGTGGGTTGTTGTGCGTCCCGTCGGCGAGCAGCCGGCGTCGCCCGGTGGCGAACCGGGTGAAGGTCGTGCCGGTCGTGAAAAGCCGCACCGGGGTGGTCCTGAGTTCGCGTTGGAAGGCGGAGTAGGCGGCCTGGGTGATGACGAACTCGCCGGGCTGGTCGGGGACGAGGGTGACCACCACCCATGGGTCCTGGTCAGTGGTGTCGAGACGGGCGAGAGCGTCCTGCTCGATCTCGGTAACCCGTCGGGCCCGCTGCTCCCAGCCGGCGAGCCGGTCCCGATAGGCCGCGGCGACCTCGGGCTCGGACAGGTATCGGGTGGTTGAGCCGTTGCGCTTGGGGAATCGCAGACCGTCGTTGACCAGGACGGCGTGTGGATACTGCGTGCCGCGGGCCACGGCGATCAAGATGAAGCCCTGGGTGCCGTCGGCGGGCGGGCTGCCGGCTGGTGCGTTCGGATGGGGCTCCTTGACCACCTGCCAGACGTCGAACACCGGAACCGGGGCGACCAGGCTGGCCACGACCTGCTCGATCCGCCGTACTTCAGCGCCGGACAGTTCCGCTCCGGGGTCGTCCTCGGCGCGGGACTGGGCATCCTCTGTCACGCCGATGAGGATCAGGCCGCCGGCGGTGTTGGCCAGCGCGGCGACGTCGCCGGCGAGCGCACGTCGGTCGGAGTCTCCGCGGCCGTAGGGCTCGCCCTTGAACTCAAGATCGAACGATTCCTGCGTGCTCGACTCGACCAGCGAGTGGATGTGCGCAGCGCGCAGCTCGCTGAGGTGAGCGCCGAACAGGGTTTCGAGCCGCCGGGACCGAAGAGCAACCATGGCGCCATCATCCCCCAGGGCCAACCTGCCCGGGAGTTCGCTGTTCACGTGCGCCCGATGGCGGGCATCCCGATCTCGACTGGCCCTGCGACAGCGTGATTGCGTGCCAGCCGGTCCAGCGACGCGAGCTTCTTGCGGGCGGCCTCCAGGCTCACCTGCAGACCTTGCACTTCGCCGAGCCAACCGTTGGCGCGGGCCTCGTTGATCCGGTCCGCGAGGTTGTGGGCGATCTCGACGAGTCGGGCCCGCTGGGCGGGCGATACCCGCAGCATGGGGCAGCGGACACAGGCGTGCTCGTGCGCGCAAGGGGTTCCGTAGGGTCGCCCGCACGTGCCGAGTTCAACCTTGCGTAGCTCGAAGTGCTTCTGGAACTCGGTCCACTCCTCTTCGGTCGGTTCGCGGTACTCGGCGGTGGGGCGGTAAGCGCGTCGGTTGTCCAGGTAGGCGCGGTAGGACTGGATCAGTTCGGCCTGGAAGACAGCCAGGTAGGAATGTGTGGTGGACAAGTTGTGATGGCCGAGGATCTTGGCGGCGATGTGCACCGGGAGTCCGCCGGTGACGGCGTCGGTGGCGAAGATTCTGCGGAAGTCGTGTGGGGTGTAGCGCAGCGGTTGGCCGACGCGGTCGGTCAATTCTGCGCGGAGCAGGCTGTCGTTGAGCAGGCGATAGAGGACCCTGGTGCTGATGATCTCGCGGCGCCAGCCGATCTTGCGTTGGAACAGGTGCGGCAGCAGCGGCCCGGTGACGCGCTCGTGTGGGTCGTAGCGGGCGGCCAGCGGCACCTGGCCGTCGGCGGCCCGGATGCGGTGGATGACGGTGGCGAGCACGCTGGCCAGCTCCGGGGTGACTAGGAGCAGCCGCTCCTCGTTGCTCTTGGACGGCACGATCTGCAGCAACGGGACGACTTCGCCGGTCTCGGGCAGCCGGTAGGACACCGGCGCGAGGTGGGTGATCTCCAGCAGTTCCTCGACCCGGACCCCGGTGTGGCGCAGCACTTCGATAACCGCCCAGGACCAGAAGGCGTCCTCTTCGGCGCGGAGCAGCTCACTCGTCTCGCCGGTGCCGGTGTTCTCCACCAGGACGGCGTCCGGGCCGTGTTGGGTGGCACTGCGGTGGCCGTCCCATTTGTAGGCGGTGCGCCGGTAGCGGGTGTCGTCATGGTCGAATGTCTGGCCGATCGGGGTGGCGCGGGCGGCGGCCAGTAGGCCGGCCATGTAGGCGCGATGCCGTTCGGCTGTGTCGACCAGGACGGGCAGGTGGGGCAGGCGTTCCCGGATGCGCTGGTGCACCGCAGCGGTCCGAGCCCGGTTCTGCTTGGCGATCCCTTCGGTCTCGCTGCGGCGGATCGGGCTGCGCACCGCCCACGGCGCCCACGTAGCGTCTTCGTGGGCCCACTCCTGGATGTCGAGGTAGAACGTGCGCACCCGGGAGAGGACCTCCAGGCGTCCCTTGCGTTCCCGGCCGGCGACGCCTTTCTTGGTTACGTAGGTCAGGCGGTGTTTCCAGGCGTCGGCGATCTCGGTGGGCAAGTCGAGGGTGTCGATACCGGGATGGTGGTGTTCGATGTCGGCCCAGAACGTCCCGGCCAGGGTCGCGGCGAGTTGCCGCAGTGAGCTGAAATCCAGGCTAGGTGCCCGCTCGGACAGGTAACGCACCAGCACGTCGCGCACCGAGCGGCAGCGGATCTGGCGCCGGTCGACCAGCTCGTCGATCGTCGGCTGGCCCAGGCGCAGGGTGGCCCGCAGCGTGGCGTCGGCGTCGAGCACACCAATGTCGCGCAGCACGTCCCAGGCCCCGTGCAAGCCGCTCTTGTGCCGGGAGTAGCGGCTGATATTCCAGGCCCGGAACACCATGATGTCCTCGGCGCTGATCTGGTCGACGTACTTGCCGGTGTGCAGGACGATCTTGGACAAGACGGTGAGGACCTCGGCGACCTGCCGCCCGGCCATCCCTCTCTGGCGGGCGGCGGCCTCCGCCCGGTCGAACACCTCGGGTGTGAGTTCGCGGCGCACGTTGCGGAACAGGTTCATCGCGCCGTAGCCGACCAGGAAGTCGTAGCTCGGCAACATCACCCGGCATAGCAGCAGCCCGGCCAGCCCAGCCGTGATCTCGTCGCGCACTACGGCCGGAGACCGGGGGGTCTGGCTGGCGACCAGGGCGTCGATCCAGCCCTTGCCCTCCTGATCGGCGCCGCTGGCCAGCCACCGGGCCTGCCAGCCGGCGGCGGTCATGGTCTCCAGCCAGCCCAACACCAGCCTGGCACCGTAGGCCCCGGCCCGTGCCTTCGTCGTGCCGGGCGCCGGCCACGTCGACAGCGTGGGCAGCAACCGCAGCAGCTCCGCGGCGGGCACGGTGTCGAGCGAGCCGACCCGCTGCACCTCGGACGCCGGGGCCTCCGGCGCCCGGAAATGCCCGAATCGGGCTGGCTCGGCGAGCGGCGCATTGGTGGTGGTCATCGCGGTCCTCCGAACAACACCGCGAGGTCGTCGGGGTTGTAGGCCGTCGCGGACGCCGCCGCCGGGACCGGCGGCACGACGTTGCGGCGCTGGCGGTCGGCCAGGTGTTGGTGCACGCGGCTGATCACCACTTCGGGGTCTTCTTCGAGGTAGGTCTGGGTGGTGGACAGGTGGGCGTGGCCAAGGATCTCCTGGACGTCGCGCACGGAGAGGTTCTTGTCGCGCAGCATCCGCAGCGCACAGGTATGGCGGAGGTCGTGCATCGAGTAGTTCGTGCCGAGCACCTCGTTCAAACGCCGGAACACCGCGCGTAGCGCGTCGTAGTTCAACGGCTGCCGGCCAAGCGAGCCGCTGGAGCGGCGTCGGCGACGCAGTGTCCACCAGATCGGGTCGCTCGGGCCTATCTCGCCGGCTTGGTCGAGGACGAGGCGCAACCAAACGAAGGCGTCGGCGCTGGCGGGGAGCCACTGCTCGGCGCCGGTGCCCTTGCGTCGCACTCGCACCAGCTGCTCACCCCAGTCCAGGTCCGCGCTGCGGATGCCCAACAGCTCGGCCGCGCGGATGCCGTTGCTGATCACGATCGCGACGATGGCCCGGTCGCGATCCGACCGAAGTGCCGCGAACAGCTCGTCCCAGCGTTGGTCGGAGATCACCCGTGGCCGGCGTTTGGGGACCGGCGGGTTGTACCGCAGCTTGCCCTGCGGCCGGAACGGCTCCAGCGGGTTGTGGTGCGCGTTCGGTCGCCGCCCGTTCGTGCGTTCCTGCGGCACCGGGTTGACCAGCGGGCCCTCGCCGCGCTCGATCCAGAACTCGTAGAAGGTGCGCAGTACCGCGTTGCTGTGCCGGACCGTACGAGGCTGATAGCGGTCGTCCAGGTATGTCTTGCGGGTGATCGGGTTGACCGTGCCCGCGGTGGCCGCCGACTTGGTGCGCGCCGACCGGCGGGGCTTGGTGGTGCGCTGCAACCACAGCACGAACTCACGGACCTCGGCCGAGGTAGCTCGGTCCCATTCCACCTCGATGACTATCAGCCACCGCCACCAGCGCAACAGCGCGTACGAGTAGCTGCGGACACTGCCGGCTCGCCGCCCGCGGGCAACGAAATCACGCAGGAACAGCCGGATGGGCTCGACTGGCCGCCCGGCCGCGTCGAGCACCGCGAACGGCACAACAGCATCGGGCGTCGGGGCGACCCACCCCCACTGCGGGAGCCGTATCGCGTCAACCTCGCGCTCGTCCCCGATCTGCAAGTTCATACAGCCTCCTCCAACTCGGCTGCATGAGTCCTATCGAGCGCACGCTCGTCACCAGGGCCGACACGCGGGTGTGTCGCGCCGTAGTCCGGTCAATATTTCGGCGCATGCCCTGGTCGTAGGCCGGGTGGTAGAGAAGGGACTGGGCGTGGATCGTTGACCAGACCTGCGTCTCGGTCAGGTGGTGGATGGGCAGCCAGGTATCCACGATCCGCTTCGTCGTCGCGGTCATGCGATGGCGCTCGAGAATGGGCTTCTTGGCGCGGGCGGTGGACTCCTCGGCACGCATCCCGAGCGCGTAACCGACGCGGATAGGACGGCCAAGTCCCATGGCGTGGGCGAGTTCATCGATGTAGTCCCGCCCGACGGCTGTCTTCAACTCGCTGGTGCAGTAGCGCGCGAAGTGGCCCGGCCACCTGCCTCGCGAGAGGATCCGGTCGAACAGGCTAGGCCACCGAGAGCTGCGGCGGACCGCGAAGGGCACCCCGTACCGCGTGGCCTGGCGACGTGCGACGTCTTCAGCGCCCGGCCACTCGACCAGGTGGCCATTGGGCGTTGAGCCGAGGTCGCAGTGCAGCACCCGAACCTTGTGCAACGCACCAGCGGCATCTGCCTGCCGGCAGACCGTGTCCAGGCACAGAGCAGAGTCCTTTCCGCCTGAGTTGCCGACCACGACAACGTCGTGGGCCTCCCAGTCCAACCCGGCCGCCGCGGCGGTCGCGGACAACGCGGGTTGCACACCACACGGGGTACCGCATGCAGGGCGCGGGCTCTGATAGTTCGTGCGAAGCGATCCTTGCGCGGAGATGGCGTTGGCCATGGCGGTGCCCTGCGGGACCGAGTCAACGACCGTGCTGGACACGGGTCCTCCCATTCGTTGTGGGATGTGGTGGTTCGCCACCGTCGTCGAAGGCGCGTTAGCGATCGGGTGCGAGAACTGTGGTGCCGCGCGCTGAGTCGATGAACTCGTAGCCGTCCATCTGGTGGGCGCGGACGTACGCTTCGGGGTCGAATCGAACCCAGTCGCACGACGCCGTGTGTTGATAGGAGTCGGGGAACAGTTCCTCGAACTCGGACCACGCAAAGTCCACTTCGTTGTCCCAGACCCCGCACAGCCGGTCTGTGAAGTCGGTGACTGATTCCTCGACAGAGTCGTCGCCGCGATCGTTGAGGAATAACGCGAACGCGGCACCGTGCTCGGCGATAGCCGCGGCAACGGCGACAACCCGGGACAGTGAGGTGTACTCGTGGAGCGTGTAGCCGTCGAACCCCTCGTGGTCGTGGATCGCGTAGTCTTCCGCCACGCAGGAAAGTCCGCTTCTGACCGCGGGCGACTCCGCCAGCATCCGGGCAACTTGGGCGGCAACGTCGTCGAGATCTGTTGACCCGTCCAGCGATATCCAGATGCCGTGGAGGATTCCGCAGTTGTAGTCCGCGAGCGACGCGACGTAGATCTCGGGCATGGGATTGCCTTTCATCGGTGGTATGCGACTGCATGTTCGCGTCGCCAGTAGATCCAGGTGGTTGCCTGGACTTCTGCGGGTGTGACGCGCAGACCGAGTTCGGCCGAGAGGCGTTGAGCGGCGCGGCGGTACTTGTCGGCCACCTCGTCGTAGGCTCCGGCTCGGCGCAGGTGAGTGCTCCGAAGCTTGTCGCCAAGCACTCGGCCCGCCGCGATGTCGATCGCGTGCCGGTCGACCACGACCGCTGCTGGCTCGGCAGGATCAGCGATCGTCTTCCAAAACGCGCGAACCTTTGGACCACTGACGATGGACTCGGGGTCGACGCCAGCGAGAATCCTGCGGGCCTTGCGCGCGTTGGATCCGAGAGTCCGTACTGGCTGTCCGGAGTAGAGGTTGCGGGCTTCCGCAACGTTCCGCGGCCAGGACAGCAACGGCGACAGGACAGCGATCACCGCTGCGGCCCGAGCGGGATCGGCAGGGTCGAGCGCTACCGCGATCTGGTGCGCCGAGGCATACCAGCCCTGTCCTACGGCGCGATCAACGGGAGTCGCAGCACGAAAAACTCGTGTGATGTTACGAGTGGACACCGAAAAGGCGCTCATAGGCGGACGCCGCCGTCTGTGCAGGGGCACCAGGGCGTCTCGGTCCACCCGTCAGACCCACACCACTTCCGTACAAAGTGGATTTCGTAGGTGTAGAACCCGGGGTCGTCTTCGCAAGGGGACGGCTCGGGTTCCGTCGCGGCGTAGGTTCCGTCACCGTGGTCTTCGAATCCGGGCGACAGCTCGCTGAGGGCGGCGAGTACGTAGTCCCGAACCATCTCGTCGTAGGAGTCGTAGTACGGCGCCACAACGGTTTCCGCCCAGTCAACGACCGGACGGATGTCGTTGCGGGATTCCCAGAACGAGGTACGGCCCTGCGTGGGGTCAACCCAACCGTGGCTGTCGCGCTGGTCGCCGGTGAATTCTGACCGTGTTCCGGTCATGAAGGCATAGATGTGACTCATGAGGGTCTCCAGTGGCGATGTCGCACGCGGTCGTCGGCGACGAATCGACGGAGTGAGGGAGTGAGGTGGTGTAACGGCGACGGCTGGTGCGCACACCGAAGGCACGTGGCATACGCACCAGCCGTCTGTTGCTGGCGTGAAAGGCTGCGGCGTCAGGCAGCGACCGGGTCGTCCGTCATCTCGGCGACATCAAGGTCGGTGTCGTCCAGGTCGGCGTCCGCGAGGACATCGTCGTCCAGGTCATCGGTTGACGACTCGTCCTCGTCGTGGACAAGGTCCGTCGCGCTGGAGTCGAGTGGCTCGTCTTGTTCGTCGTCTGTGTCTGCGGCGGTGTCCGGTTCGGGGGCTGCGGGTGCGGCGGCCTGGAGGTGCGGCCAGTCCTTCTTGTCCGCGTCGGGGTCGAGAACCAGCTGTTCGGCGATGTTCTTCGGAATCTTCGTTCCCCACAGGTCGACCAGCAGCTGGAAGTAGATGCGGTCGTTGTTCGTCGGTCCGCGCCAGGTGTTCTTCGCGTACGCGAGGTCGTAGGTGACCTCGAACGCGGCCAGCAGGAACGCGAGATTGATCATCGTCGCACGGTCGGCGGTGGCGCGCCGCAGCTTCGTGGCGAGCTTGGCCTGCTTGCCGCGCTTGGTCGTGAACCCCAGGAGCTCGTAGGCGAGTGCCTTGCCCTTCGGGGTGTGCTCGATCGCGCCGTTGTACGTGGCGAGAGCGATGTGGTGCTGAACGCGCGCTGGCAGCTCGTCCGCCGCGAGCAGCTCGGCGAGCTTCTTGCGCCGGACAGGGATCGCGGCGAGCCACTTCTTGTTGTTCCGAACGACCCGGTTGTGCTCGGCCTTCTCGGCTGCGCTCCGCTTGCCCTTGCGCGCTCCCGAACTGTACGAACCGCTCCCCGCAGCCGCGGAGCGAACGTGGCCTCGGATCTCCCAGTGGCGGCACCAATACTGAACGCGGGGCTCACTGTCGTAGTAGGCCGTGATCACACGGGCCGAGTGCCCAGAGCATGCCTTGTGCGCGTCGAGGTCGTTGGAAAGCCGACTCTTCCGTTCCTTGTCCTCGAACAGGTCCGCGAGCCGCTGGGAGGATGCGACTTCGTGGTCCTCGAGAATGTGCACGTTGTCCGCACGCAGCTTCTCGATCAGCTCGTCCCGGGCGATGCGCGTGGCACGTTCCTGCTGCAGCTCCGACACGGTGTGGTCGAACGTGTCCGGGTCCTCGGCAAGGGTCGTGTTGAGACGGTCGCAGGCGTCCGGGTCGTCGCCGAACTCGGCGAACGCGTCAGCCTGCTCGAAGGACAGCTGACGGTTCTCCGCGAGAGCATTGCGGGCCATCGCGTTCGCGTGCACACGACGGCCGGCCCTGACCATTTCGGCGGGGATGCTGAGCTGAGCGGCGATCTCCTCGTCGCCGAGGCCGTCGAGGGCCATCTGCTCGAGGATCTCGACCTTCTCGATCGCCGAGAACCCCTTGCGCTGCTCGTTGAAGATCCACATCTCGCGCAGCCACGCGTGGTCGGACTCGTCGGTCAGGTCCGTGATGATCACCGGCATGACCAGTGCCTCGGCGGCGCCCTTCGGAACGTCCTCGTCGATGTGCTCGATGAGGGCGAGGGCGCGCTGGTGCCCATCGTGCATGCGCACGCCGTCCGTGATCGGGTGTACGACGGCCGGCTGAAGCACCCCGTGCTTGCCGACGCTGTCGACGAGGTCGGGGTTCTCGCGTTTGATGTCCTCGATGGTGCGCGCGTTCTTGTCCAGCAGGATCGTGCGGGGATCCATCAGCTCGAACCGAGTGTTGGTCCAGCGCGAGTGGGAAAGCATGGTGGTCATCGGTGGCATGTCCTTCCGTGGAGCGTGGAGGAATGCCCATCCCGGATTTCGCGGCCTCGATCTGCCGCTCGACCCTCAGCACGCTGTTGGCGTGGCCGCTGGTCGAGTGTGGGAGGGCGCAACCGCAAGGGACTACAGCGCAGCGGGTGTCAAACCCCCGCGCTTTTTGGGGGTTTGACACCCGCTGAGGTGTCGTCCACGCTGTAGCGCCCCTCCCACACGGGCGGCGGCCACGCGTGCGCTCCTACCGACTGCACGCCATACCTACCCCAGGCCAAGGACGGTCGCGCCTGAGCCTCGCGGGATGTTCGCGGTCAGGATGTCGGTGGTCCGTCCATGTCGAGGATCGGGCGGAGTCCGGTGGCGGCGGCGGTGGCGTACATGACGCCGTCGTTGACGGTGAAGGTGTGCTGCACGCCGTGGACGCGGTCGCAACCTCGTCGGGAGGCTTCACGGGCGAGTTCGTCGAAGATGGTGGTGAGCAGGGCTGACGGGTCACCGACGTGCGCGGTCCCGGTCACGTAGACGAAGACAGGCTCGTGGCTTGCCGTGATGTCGTATGGGGTGGGTGTTGTCGCCAGCGGCGCGGCCTGGGCGAAGTCGTGGCGGGTGTGCGGCACCGGCTGTGGCGCTGGGCCAATCGCAGCACCCGGCCCGACACCCGGCCTGACGTCAGGCCGCGGCTGGGGCGGGCCTGCCGAATCGGCACGGTTGCGGCGTTCCCACATGACGTGGTGTCCCTTCAATCAAGGGCTCGACGATAACGGAGCGCAGTTGATGACCGACGGGCTTGATAACCGACGATGTCGATGATCGTCGGTGTGTGCGTCAATCCGGTGATGGTCGTTGTCGCTTCGCCTCGGCCAACCGTTCGATCATGTTGCGGATGAAGCCCAGGTCGGCGGGGTCGAGCTGAGCGAGTTCGCGCAGGTGCACGCCGTGGGCCTCGAGTTCTTTGATCGCCGCCACGGTCTCGAGGTCTTCGGCGACTCCTCGGGCATAGGCGTCGTCGTGAAAATATCCGGGTTTGACGTCGAAGAAGTCCGCGATGGCCGCGAGCCTGTCCAGGCCGGGCTTGCCGACCTTGCCGTGGCGCAGCTGTGAGACCCAGTAGCGCGAGCACCTCTGGCCGGTGACGTCGCGGACGTGATTGGCCACTTCCTCGTCGGTGTGCTTGCGGCCGTCCGGCCGCTTGATGTCGGCGAACAACGTGTTCAGCCGGCGCGCGACCTCGTCGGCCGGCGTCTCCGCTGGTGTCGTCACCGGCGAGGACTCTTGCTGGTCCACAGCCCCTCCACGAACGCTAGGCGGGAGGATGAGCAACCAGAATGCTCGGAAACCTTGACATTCCGGTGGCGTCACCTAGTCTCGTCAGTGTCGAATGATAGTGGATGGCCACATTAGAGGGAAGGTGGCCACGCCGGTCGAGGGTCGCACGGGAGGGCGATCCCGGCCACGGCTCCATGCCAGGCCCGCACGATGGGGGATGCGATGAACGATCACGGTTGGCTGCCCACCAGGAGGGCAGGTGACGGCACGCTCGTCGGTAGCGCGGCCGGTCACGCGGCACGGGAGGTCGCGTGATGAGCCCATTCGACCAGGCCGGGGCCGGGCGGTCTGATAGGGAGGATCGGACCGCCCGCCCCGGCCGACCACCTGCCCGCCACCGCGAGGACGCTCCACAAGACGACGTGGCCCCGCACGCGGGCGAGCGACCAGCAGACCTCACGCCGGCAGCGACGGACTCCGTTGACGAGCAGACACCCGATCAAGCCGCCGGCAGGTCGGCGCCACAGGCAGACCAGCGCACCGCCGACGATGCCCGAACCCAGGAGCCGGTCGGAGTCCCCAACCGGGCCAACGAAGCCCGGGTGCGACTGATGCCCCGCGGATGGCCAGGGAAACAGACGGCGTCACTCTGGGAACGGCTGGCACAGCCGCGGCCGCCGCTGCCGATCCTCGTCGGTGGCGCCGAGGGCGGCGTCGGCACCAGCACGGTCACCGCTCTGCTGGCCGAGCTGATCGCCGCCGCCTCCCCCGGCCCGACCATCGCGGTCGACCAGTGCGGCACCGCGTGGGGTTCGTTAACGCGGCGCCTGGTAGGCCAACAGGTGGGGCTGCGAGCCGGGCTTGCGCGCACCCTGCTGGGTGAGCACGTCGACCCGCACGAAGTGATCTCCATGGCGCCCACGACGTCCGCCGGCGCCGCACTGATCGACGACCGCGCCGGGTACACCTCGCTGCACGACCTGCTCCGCCTGATCTCGGTGACCTCCGGCGCGATTACCGTCGACGCCGGACGTGTCGACAACGTGTTCGCCGCGCGACTCGATCTGCAGCCCGTGGTCGTCGTGGTCGGCCGTGCGGACGTGATCGGTGCGGAGGCGGCATGCGCCGCCGTCACGTTCCTGCGGGAACACACCACGCGGGCACGGTTACCGGCAGAACCGCTCGTGGTGCTCTCGTCCGTCGGCGCCACCGGGTCGTTGACCGAACGGCGGCGTTCACAGGCGGCCACCACACTCGTGACCGCTACCGGAATCAGCCATCTGGTGCACCTCCCCCATGACCCACGGTTGGCCGCTGGCCAGCCGCTGCGGTTGGACCAGGTGGGTAAGTCAACCGCGATCGCTGGGATGCGCATGGCATCGGTGGTCGGACATATCCAGGGGGAGATCTATCGTGCTTACCGACGTCCTGCAGCATCTGCTGCCGCTGCTGGATCAACTGCACGGTGACCATCAGCAGCACCTCGTCCACCAGGCTGTCGGGCTGGTCCTGAACCAGCCGTCACCCCAGCCGCCGCCGGGTGGCCCCGATTTCTCAAATATCACTCCGGATTCACGGGGCGTGCCGAAATCGGGGGTGATGTATACGATCGCCCAGGTGATTCTGTTCTTCGGACTCGGGATCTGCTTTCTTGTCCTGCTGTTCGGCATCATCACCTGGGTGGGCGGGCACATCGCGGGCGGCATGCACTTGTCGCAGAACGCGAAAACCAACATGATCCGCGCCGGATTCGGCGGTATCGGATTGACCGCCGCCGGCGGAATCTGGTCATGGATCACCGCCGTCAGCTGATTGACGCAGCCACTTGAACGACTAGTTGATCACGCGATCAATCCGACTCCGACAAGACGAGGGAGTTGTCGTGCGCAAAAACAGGACCACTGGGTATAGTCCGACGAATTCGCATCTGCGGTTCCGCCGGATTGTTACCGGTGTCGCGGCAGTGGTCGTCATAGGGCTCGTCGCGGGCGCGTTCGCGCTTGGTCGCGCGTCCACCGGCGAGACCGACACACCGCAGGCACAGCCCGTCGCGGCGCGGATGGAGCACGGCATCCCGGTACCCACTCGTCACTCGGTGGCGGGCGCCGCCACGGCCGCGATCAACTTTCAGGTCGCCGGTTTCCGGGTCGCGGCCGGGACGGTGGACGGGTCTGCAGCGGCCTCGACCCTGCTGGCCTCTGACGCGGACGAGGGCGCCCGCCAGGCGCTCGAAGCACCCACGGCTGACGACGACCAACTCGCCGAAACCCGCACCACGTTCGCTCCACTGTCGACCGTCGTGGTCGCCTATGGGGACGACCGTGCGGAGATACAGGTGTGGGGCGTTGCCGCGACCTCGTCGCAGGCGAACCCCGTACCGGGCGGGATGGCCACGTGGGGCCGCTCGACCATCACGGTGATGTGGGACGGCCGCCAGTGGCGCGTCGACACCATGTCCTACGAGCGTGGTCCGTGGCCGGTGCGCGCGGACGAGCGGCTGGTGGATTCCGAGGGAGACTTCGGCTTCCGGTTCAGAGAGCTGACCGACACCGGGTGGAGCTATGTTCCGGAACCGTAGCGCCCACTCCGTCGACGACGTTTCCGGCAGCGCTGGTCCGGATCGCGCATCACACCGAGGGCTATTGCGGAGGGTCAGCGCCACCCTGGTGGTCCTGTTCGGGCTCCTGCTGGTGCAGGGTCCGTCCGCCGCGGCCGATCCGGTTGATCCGGCAACGGTGCCGGCGCATCTGCGGCAGTACGTTCCGGACAGCGCGGAGTGGCAGACCTCGCCGTGGATGAGGTCCGAAGCCTGCCGTGAACACGGGGGTGACTGGTCCACTTACACCGCCTACCTGATCAAGGACTTCCCCGATCTGCTGGAGTTCTTCCAACCGGACTTCGCGGGCACGGACGACAACGCTGGACCGCGCAAGGATCTCCTGGTCCGGGGGTATCGCGATCTCGCGGTGAACCTGACCGTCCCCAGTGGATACTGCATCGACCAAATGAAGCGGTGGGCGAAGCCGAACCCGACGTTCCAGCCGTTCGGATTCGAGTGGGGCAACGTCGACACCGGGAGCGACCATGGCGTGCGCCCGTGGTCGAGGTGCAGCAGGACCGATCAGGGCGGTGCGCCGGACGCCGTGGCGCCGTGCCGGGGCTTCTATATCTCCTGTGACGGTGCGATAACCCAGCAGGACGACCAGTCCTGCCAGGCGTGGAACGCCTTCTCCGACGACTACGTGCAGCGCATGAACACGGTGCTGCACAAGGCATTCACCCAGTACGCCGTCGTGGTGGACGGCCGCGAACAAACCAGAACCTGTTACGGGTGCAAGAGTCCGGCCGAGGTCGCGCAGGAATTCTTGAACTGGGTCGCCAAGAAGGGAATGGAGCAGGTCACCAGTTTCATCGTCTCAGGCATCACGAAACTGTGGGCCGTCTTCATGACGATCGCCGTGGACTACTCGTCCCCGAACCTCGGCGGCGCCGCGTTCGCGTCGGTGTACAACCTGATCGCGGGTATCGCTCTCGCACTCGCGTTCCTCGGCTGGCTGGTGACGCTCGCCACCTCATGGAAACGTGGGCGCCTCCAGTTCTCGCTACTCGGCGGCATCAAGGCCGCGGTCGGCGTCACCTTGGCGGGAGTCGGCGCGATCTTGATGTTGCAACTTGCCGACGAGTGCACCATGTCGTTGATTTCCGCCGGCGGTGACATCGCCCAGCAAGCGGATTTCACAACGAGTCTTGTCAAAGCCAACCCGCTGGTCGCGATCCTCGTCGGACTGATCGCAGCGGTATCACTGCTGTTCGCGATCGTCTTCTTGGTCCTCAGCCCCGCGTTGGTCGAGATGTGGGCTCTGTTCGGCGCGGCGGCCGCGGCGGGACAGGTGCATGAGACGACCGCTGACTGGGTGTGGAGGTGGGCCGCCCGCCTGACCGCGTTGGCATGGGCCAAGTTCTTCATGGTCGGCGTGATGTTGCTGGCGCAGGCGTTGCTGATGCCGCTGGAACCCGGCGAGGACCCAGCCCGCCAGGTGGTCGACGTCGTGCAAGGACTCGCGCTGTGCCTGGTGCTCGTGCTGTGCCCGTGGCTGTTGTGGGAACTGGTCGATTTCATTGGCGACCGCGTCGGCGGGCCGGCGGCCAGCGGCGGCACAGCCAGCCGAGGCGCGAGCACGGGAACCAGGCGTGGCGCGTCGATGACCGGAAGTGCGGTGCGAACCGCCGTCACCGCCATGGTTTCCACCGCCGCCGACATCGGCCGGGGGTGGAGAGACGGGAACTCGACAGGACAAACCGGAAGTGGTCGCAACGCCGGCTCGACACCCACTCCGCGACCAGAAAACCACTCTGACCCGCGCACCGGCGGTGCCGGAACCGGCGACACGACACCGGGGACCTCTTCTGGGCAAAGTCACCAGCCGGGCCAGGTGACGTCCGTGGGCAGCGGCGGCGGGAACGACGAGATTCCCACGGCCAAGCCACCGGCCAACCTCGGCAGGGTCGTGGCCAGCTCGCAGTCAGCGACCCGGCAGCCGGCCACGAATCCGACCTCCCCGGCGCGCGAATCGACCACCGTGAACAGCCCAACCCGGCCACCACCGCCATAGGCGACACACCCGGGGGCGGGACAAGCACGCGCTAGCCAGAAACGAGAAACACACAACGAACGGGGGAAGAGACGGTGGAGGAGGAGTACTCGTTTCCGCCACGGCGGACCAACGGGGTGATCGGGAAACTCGGCCTCGGGCAACTGGTCGCGATCGTAGTCGCGATCGCGCTGCCATGGCTGGGGATCCAGACCGGGTCACCGGTCGCGTTCGCGGTCCTGCTAGCGGCCGGTGGACTGCTGGTGTGGGTGTCGTTCATGCGGATCGGCGGCCGCTACGTCACCGAATGGGCCCGACCCGTGGCTGGCGCGGTGTGGTCACGGCTGCGCGGCAGCCACGTGTACCGGGGCGCGGTGTTCGGCCCGAACAGCCTCGCGCACCGCATGGACCTGCCCGGTGACCTCGCCTCGATGCGGATGATCTCCGCTCCCAACCCGGACGGCCGCAGCCGCATCGGGCTGGTCCTCGACGAGGCGACCCACACGGTGACCGCGACGCTGCTGACCGAGGGGACGCCGATCATCCTGGAGGAGTCCAGCGAACAGCAGGCTCGGCTCGCCGACTGGGAAGCGGTGATGGAGTCCACGTGCGACGAGGACACCGCCATCGCCCGCTGGCAACTGCTGTTCCGCTCGATGCCGGACGCCACCAACATGGCCCAGCAGTACTACGCGGACAAGGTCACCGACCGGGACACACTCCCGGCGCAGGCGTTACGGGAACTGGTGTCGCAGGCCGCGCCCGTCGCGCAACGCCACGAAGTGTTCGTCGCTGTCGCGTTCAACCTCCAGCGGCTGGCCGCCGACATCAAAGCCAGCGGCGGCGGCGACGAGGCGATCGGCGTGGTGGTCGTCGAGCGGCTCGCCGAACTGCAACGCCAGATCATCGAAGCGCGGATCCCGGTCCGCGGCTGGTTGTCCCCCGCACACTTCGCCGCAGTGATCCACACGCAGTTCGACCCGGATTCCCTTCCGCTGTACGACTTGCAGTCCGGTGAGCGGCACGAGTTGGACCCGCGCACCGCCGGCCCGAGCGCGACCGAGCGGCAGTGGCGCGCCTACCTGCACGACTCCGCGGTGTCGAGCACGGTCTGGGTGCACGAGCTACCGCGCCGGCCGGTGAAAGCGGGCTGGTTGACACCGCTGCTGCAACAGTCCGACATCCGCCGCTCGATCTCCCTCGTGGTTGAACCGTTGTCGCCCGCGCGGGCCGAACGGTCCATCAACAACCAGCGACTCGCGGCCGCTGGCTCGATCTACATGAAACAGAAGCACGGCCTCGTGGTCGACGCGCGCACGGAGAGAGAACTCGACGCCGCGCAACGTCTCGACGACGAACTCGCCACGGGCGCGGGGTACTTCCGGTACTCGATGTTCGTGTGCTGCTCCGCCCCCGACACCGAGCAACTGCGACGAGCGGTCACCTCGGTACGGCGGCGACTCACCCGAGTGCGGTGCTCAACCATGGTGCTGTACGGGGAGCAGGACCAAGCGTTCTTCGCCGGCGCGCTCCCCCTCGCCCGCGGGCTGGCGCCGATGCGGGGGTTGACCGGATCATGACCGCCCCCCGCCGCGACGCACCGAACCCCGAGGTGTCAGACCTGCGTCATCCGGACACACTTCCAGCCGGGTTGCTCGAGGACATCCGTCGGCGGGCGCTCGCCCGTGACAGCGACCGGTCCCCACTGGGCAGTGAATCGCGCGACCGTCGCGAGCAGCGCCAGCGGAACGATGGGCCTCGGCGCGACCGCCACGGCGCGCACGGTGCGGGATCAGGTCGGCTGGCGCACCGGATGCGGGTCCCGGCGCACACGGCCAGCAGCGGGGTGCTGCGGACCTGGTACCCGTGGATCATGGACCCCGGTTTGGGGGTGCCGGGCGCCTACATCGGGATCGACCTCTACAGCCGCGCCAGCTTCTTGTTCGACCCATGGGAGCTGTACGCTGCCGGCGCGATCACCTCCCCCAACGGGCTGATCATCGGCGAGATCGGTTCGGGCAAGTCCGCGCTCATGAAGTCGCTGATCGTCCGGTTCCTGGCGGCCGGTATCCCGTTCTCCTGGGTGGACATCAAGGACGAGTACACCGAACTCGCCCACCACCTCGGCGTGGAGCCCCTGCGGCTAGGTCCTGGTCTCGGGGTCCGGCTCAACCCGCTCACCGCGCACCGCCGCCACCCCCAGCAAACCGAGATCGAATGGCGCGGCGCGGTGAAAGCACGACGCCTCGCCCTGCTGGAAGGGCTGATCCACGTGCGGCTCGACCGCGCGCTGTCCATGACCGAACGCACCGCCGTCGAACTCGCCCTCGACACCTGCACGGGCCAGCTCGCCGGCAGCGCCCGCGCCGAGCTGACGCCCGCGTCGTTGCCGGGCGTGGTGGCCAACCTGACCGCGACCGACGCCTGGCGCGACGAACTGACCGAGCGCGGCATCACCGCCACCCAACTGCTCGACGAGTCCCGCGACGCCCGGCTCGCCTTGCACGGCCTGGTCGGCGGCGCCTTGGCGGGCATGTTCGACTCCACAGAGGACAACACCCGGTTCCTGGACTTCGACGCGCCCGGGACGATCCTGAACCTGCACGCCGTGCGCACCGACCAAGCGGTGACCGTCATGTCGATGGTGTGCGCCCAGTCCGCCATGGAGGCGGAGCTGATGCGCCCGGACGCGCGGCCCCGGCTGGTCGGCTACGACGAAGCCTGGCTGGCGATGCGCTACGTCCCTCTACTTCGGCGGTTCCAAGAGCAGTACAAGCTCGCCCGCGCGTTCGGGATCTGCAACCTGATGGCCGCCCACCGCCTGACCGACTGGAACGCCGTCGGCGCACACGGATCCGAGGCCGCCCGCCTGGCACGAGGGTTATTGGAGGACACCGGGTTCAAGATCGTGTACCGGCAGGTCGAAGCGTCACTGGAACTCACGCGCGACCTGCTCGGCCTCACCGACGTGCAGACCGCCCTGCTGCGCTATCTGCGCAAGGGCAGCGGCATGTGGCTGCTCGGGCAACGGGCGTTCGTGGTCCAGCACCTGCTGTCCAGCATCGAGGAACCCTGGGTGCAGACCGACTCCCGCATGCGCCCCACCGGAGGCGAACCCGCCAGCGACATCACTGACGGCCTGTCTGACGACGAGTGGGAAGCGCTGCTCGACGAACCGGGGGTGTCCTGAATGGCCACCAGTCCACGGTCCCGCCGATCCCGTCGACAGGTCGTGCGCGCGCTCCACCGCGAGGAAGCCGCCGGCATCGCCCTGGGCGCAACACTGGCGCTGTTCATCTCCCTCGGGCTGGCCGGGCAGTTGGCGTCGCTGGTGACCGGGCAAGGGTGGCCCAGCTGGCGCGGCCACGGAATCCAACCCGTCCTCGACGTGCTCGCGCACCCCGGTGACCCGATGCGCACCTGGCCGGGACTCCCCGCCGACCCGCCGTCGAGTCCGTCGAGCCCGGTGTACTGGCTGGTGTTCGCCGGCCTGGTCACCGCGCTCACCGCCGCCGCCTGGGTCCTCGTGCGGCTGCTGCTGGGCGCCCGGTCAGCACCGGGCTTTGCCGCACGCCGCGACGTCGCCAAACGTCTCGGCGCGCAGGCGTTGGTCCAGCAAGCACCGCGCCTGCGCCCCCGGCTGGTGGCCATCACACCGCGGCCGACCGCGGTCCAGGTCGGGACGTGGCGAGGACGGGATGTGCACACCGGCGTGGACTGCTACTCCTCGGTCCGCCAATCCACCTACGTCCTCGGCCCTTCCGAGTCCGGCAAGACCAGCGCCGTGGTCATCCCCGAAGCCTTGGATCACGACGGTCCGCTGCTGGCACCGTCCAGCCGGGCCGAGGTGATCGCCGCGACCTGGAAGGCCCGACGCGAGCGGGGCAACGTGCTGCTGTTCGACCCGCTCCAGCAGGCCGCAGCACTGCCGTTGTTGCGGTGGGATCCGGTGCAGGACTGCGCCGACCCCACCGTGGCCATGCGCCGCGCCCAAGCGCTGATGTCCTCGGTGGACATGAGCGGTGTGGAGAACGGCAACGCCTGGAAAAGCCGTGGCCAAGCCATCCTGCGCAACCTGCTGCACGCCGCCGCGGTGTCCGGCGGTGACATCCGCACCGTGCTGCGCTGGTCGTTCGACCAAACCAGCCACGAACCCGTCGCCGCGTTGCGGCGCAGCACGCTCGTACCCCCGCAATGGGTCGACCAGCAGCACCAGGTCATCAACACCCCGGAACGGCAACGCGCCGGCTACTACATGCCCGTCGAAGGCGCGATGGACCCGTTCATGCACCCCGCCGTCCTCCACACCTGCACCCCGCATCCGGATGAGCACTTCGACACGATGAGCTTCTTCTTCGATTCCTCCGGCCAGTCCACTGTGTACCTGCTGGCCCAACGAGGCCAGGCCGTCGGTGTCCTCGACCTGCTCGCCGCGCTCATGGAAGACGTGCTGCACCACGCGCGGGACCTCGGCCAGTTCAGCGACAACAACCGCATCGACCCACCGCTGAAGCTGCTCGTCGACGAGGCGCCGAACACCGCCACCCTCACCCAGCTCCCGGATCTGATCTCCGACGGCGGCGGCCGCGGCATCCCGACCACCATGGTCGTCCAGGACCGCGCCCAGGCGATCGACCGGTGGGGGCTGCACGCCGCCCAGAGCATGTGGGGCGCGGCCACCCTTCGGATGGTCCTGCCCGGCGTGGCTGGGCAGGACGAGATGCGGGAGATCGCCGCCTACTTCGAGGACTTCGACGAGGAGATCCCATCCTTCACCCGCTACCCATCCTCCGGTGTCTCCGAACAACGCAGTCTGCGCACCAGGACGGGGATGTCTCCCGCCGAAGTCCGGTCGCTGCCGAATTATCACGCGCTGCTGATCGCCGCCGGCGGGCTGCGCCCGGTGATGACTGAGCTCACGCCCTACTACCAGCGCGCTGACGCGGCGAGCACCGCCGCCGCGGAACGCGAGTTCTTCGGCGCGCTCAACGAGGGACGGATCCTGACATGACCCCCACCGGTAGCACCCCCGCCGACCGTGGGCCACACGACCGCCCCGAACCGGCAGGCACGCCCGCGCCGCTGGCCGACCAGGTCCAGGCCGCGCTCGACGTGTGCGACGAAGTCGTCACCGTGCTCGACGACGTGGTACGCCGTGTGACGGTCCTGGAGGACCAGCGACACGGCGGTGCCGGGCCGGAGAACCGCGCGCACTACCGCTTCGAGTTCTACCCACCGGCCGAGACCACCGACGACGAAGGCGCCCAGCTGAAGAAGGTCCTGGACGCGTGGCAGCGCCTGGATGACTGGGTGAGCTGGCTCGTCGCGACCTACAAGCTGACCAGCGTCATCCCACCCTGCTGGCCAGAACATCCCAGTCTGCGCGAAGAACTCATCGGACTGCGCGTGGCATGGGCGGGCGCCTGGACCCCCGGAAGCTCGCACGAGGCCATCGTCATCTGGCACGAGAAACTCTTCAACGCCCGCGCCCGCATGCTCGACGGCAACTGGGGATGCCCTCGATGCGACGGCCGCCACGACGACACCGGTGTCGAACTCACCGAGACCTACCACGCCTGGACCGACGACCCCCGACGCTCCCACTCGCTCATCACCGCCCGAGACCGATCAATCGCGACCGTACGCGCACAGTGGACAGTCCAAGCCGCGAGTCAGTCCGCGCGTCAGGATGCGGGTGACGCCCGATGACCGTCTGGACCTACGCGCTGCTGATGCAACTGCGGCACCGGATCGCGGAACTCCGCGCGGCCCTCGGCGAACCAAGCAGCGACGCCGACCCCGCGCTACTCGCCGAACTAGCCCGTCAGCACGCCGCCGCCCACAACCTCGGCGAAGACCCCGGGTACGACCCGACCTACGACCCGGCGCACGATCCCTACCGCGCCCCCGAACATGACCCATACGCCGACCACGGGCCGGGGGTGTGAGCCATGCCCGGCACCATGCCCCGTGCGACCCGCCTGGGTTGTGGCGTGCTCGTCGCGCTACCGCTCGCGATCCTGACCCTGTTCGTGGTCGCGATCGTGGTCGACGACAACGAAGCGTCCGCCACCCCCGGCATACAGGGCGTCGCCTGCAGACCCGGCAACGCCACCACCACGCAACTCGGCCCGTACGGCCCGGAACAGATGAACAACGCCGCTGTCATCGTCGACATCGGACTCCAACGCGGCATCCCAGAGCAGGGCATCGTCGTCGCCCTGATGGCGGCCATGACCGAATCCAGCCTGCGTAACCTCAAGCACGGCGACCGCGACAGTCTCGGCTTGTTCCAGATGCGCCCCTCCCAGGGCTGGGGCACCCCGGAACAACTCACCGACCCCATCTACGCCACCAACAAGTTCTACGACGTCCTCCTCGACGTCCCGAACTGGCAAGCAATGCCGCCCGGCGCCGCCGCACAAGCCGTCGAACGCAGCGCATTCCCCGACCGCTACAACAAACACGAACAGACCGCCCGCGAAATCCTCGGCACGATCCGCGGCATCGAATGCGCCCCCACCTCCTCCGGCAACCGATCGGGCGACACCGTCCCGCGATCGGCCAACCCGCGCGCCGCCGAGGTCATCGACGCCGCACTCAGCCAGATCGGAGTCGACTACGCGTGGGCCGGCGGCACCCCGGACGGCCCCTCAGCAGGATCCGGTGTGGACGAAGGAAAAGTCGGATTCGACTGCAGCGGCCTCGCCCTCTACGCCTACGCGAAGATCGGCGTCGCGGTACCCCACCAAACACAAGCCATCTGGGCCACCTTCCAACCCGCCATCCGCGACCTCACCCAGGTCCAGCCCGCGGACCTCATCCTGCTATCCAACAACGGACAACCCAGCGGAATCCACCACGTCGCGATCTACACGGGAAACGGCCAAGCCGTGCACGCGCCAGAAAGCGGCAAGAAAGTGACCACCGTCGACAACATCTGGCAATCATCATATTGGACTGAAGAATTCATTGGAGCCGTCAGGCCCGGCACATAGAAATATGAACACCATGGAGGAAAGACGTGACTGCCACTACAGTTCCTGCGCTTGTTGACATTGAGTCGGCTCGCCTGTCGATGACCCAGCAGGGACAGCCGATGATCCCGCTGCTCAGCGCCGATCTTCGAGATACGACAACAACGTTACTCAGCGCGGGTGTGGTCTACATGGACGGCGGACACACGTCCCGGGCACACCTGCACGCCGAGACTGACGTTGTCGTGCTGTTGTGGGAATCCGGTGAACGTGGCGCGCTGACCGTGTATGGAGAGCATTTGGAGCACGAGATATGGCAGCTGCCGCAGCAGGCGCTATGGATCCCGCGAGGTGTACCCCACGCAGCGATCAATCCCAGCCGCACCGAACGCATCGTGGCCTTCGAGTTCCGCTCCAATCCTGTGCTGGGCAACGACAACCTACTGCTCCCGGAACTCGATCACGTGGTCAGTCAGTATGCGACGCGATGCCACGACCTGCCCACGGCCATCAAATGAAAGGAGGAACGATGACAGGTCTCGACACACAACGCCGAGCTGACCCGTCCCACGATGCGACGGCCGCTCACGCTGTAGCAGAGTGGCAGAACAGCCTCGACCGGCTCAGCCGCGTCGTGCGGATGGCACCACGATTCACCGACGCGATCCAGTGGTGGGCCGGCTTCCCCCTTCATGCCGAACAGACCGCGCCCACCACCCGGGAAACGCTCACCGAGACCAACGCCCGACTATTTGACCTGCCCACCGGTACCCCGGTCACGCGTCGCGACCTCCACTTCGCCTCCGCCACGGCCGGCTCGCCGTACCTCGCGGCCGCGGTCACCGAACTCGTCTATGAACCCCGTCTCGGGCTCACGCTCGACACACGACGCGCCCTGCACCACGGATCGACGCCCGCAGACGAGATCGTGCACACCCTGCACCGCGCAGTCTGGTCCGTCCTCAGGCCGGACCCCACTCGTCACGCCGGAGGCCACGCCGACCCCAAACCCGACGACGTCGCGCTCCAGGCCGGCGCCATCCTCACCGGAGCTGGGCGACCGGTCGCCCTCACTACCGACACCGTGTACTGGCGTCTGCTCACCCACCGGGTGCCCGACGTTCTCCCCCACTACGCCGCTCATGGCGACGCCGGGCACGGTCCTCGACCGGGGAGTTGGTCGTGACCACCAGCGACCAACAAGGACCTTCTCGTCACCTTCCCCGGTTCCGCGCGACGGCGCATCCCCATACGCGGCGCGATCACCAGCGCTCGATGGGCGAACCGCCGACTCGGCCACCGCCGGCGGCGGGATTGGTGAGACGGACTGTATGACCGGTGGCGGGACTTCCGCCACCGGGTCCGACCCGACCAGCACGCGCTGCATCGTGCGTCGGTGACGGACCCACCCGCGAGTGGCACCGGGTCTCTCGCGTCAACCCCCGCCGAGGACCCGCGCCGCTCCCGACCGCCCTCGACCAGGAAGGAGGTGTGAACGGTGATACCCCACCATGAACGGCCGACCAGACCCCCACGCGCCGCGGACGGCCACGGGAATCCCAGCCCGCAAACCCCAGAGGGTAGGTGGTGCTCGAGGGAGCAACCACCGATGGGACCACCCTCGTGGCCCCGAGTCCGCAGGCGCGACACGTCGGCCGCCACCGGACACACCGCCGACCTGGTCGAGGGCGCCCCGTCCCGTGCGCAGGCGGTAGCGCCATGACGGTCGCCCAGGGCATGCCCGATGACCTCCCCGAGTTCGACCTGGCCGAGATCGAGAACTATCTCGCCGCCCAAGCACCCGCCGCCACAAACCCGGACTCCGCAGACCCGCCGCCCTCGCCCGAACCCGCGGTCCTGGAACGCAATGGGCGGACCCGGCGCGTGCGGAGACTCGCCGGCGAGGTGGCCGAGGCCCGACATCTCGCCGCGCTTCAAGACTCCCCCGTGTTGGTCTCCGCACACACCCCGCGCGTGCTGCGCACCATCCGCCGCGGCGCCGAGGCTGTCAAGCTGGTCCAGCTGCGGCAGAACCCGGCGTTCGCCGCGCTGGCAGCGGTCCGTGCCCGGCGGGTCGTCACCGTGACCGGGTTGACCGCCCTGCTGATCGCCTTGGGGTGGTCAACCGCGGGCGTGCAGTCCTTCGCTGCCGGCAAAGCCCCTCGGTTCAGCACGCAATGGTGGTTCGCCTGGGGCGTCGAACCCTTCGTATCCCTGGCGCTGCTCACCATCGTCATCGCCCGCGCCTTCCTCGCCTCCCGAGGACAAACCCTCGCCGCACCGGCCGTGAGGCGCGTCGAGTGGCTGTTCCTATCCGCGACGTTGTTGATGAACACCTGGCGACACCTCCCCGGCGTCGCCAGCCCCTTCCGGTTCGATCAGCTGATCATTCACATGCTCGGCCCGATCGTCGCGGTGTGCGTGGTCACCGTCCTCCCACTGCTGTGGGTCGCGATCGACAACGTCTCTCCCCGCGCCCCGACCACCGGGCCTGTCGAGAGCACACAACCCGACAACGCAACCGAAGACGACATCGGGAACGCGACGTCAGAGGTTGACCAGCGGGCCCAGGAGCGTGTAGCCGCAGCACTCGCGAAGGCGACCGCTCTGATCCGAACTGGACACCTGCCACCGAACCCGTCCGCCAACCAGGTCCACAAAGCACTCGGCGGAGCCATGGACACCGCACGCGCCGTCCGCGACATCCTCCGCCGCGGCCCATGACACCCCGCGCGACGGCGCGAGTCCGCCAATCGCAACCAAGCGCATGACCACTAACGAATCACTTGGAGAGAAGACATGCTGTCGGATAACGCATTCCAGATCAATGACCAGCTGGACCAGAACCTGGCCAGCGACCGGAAGTCACGCTACGGCGCCTACCTGAGGGACAAACGCCGACTGTTCTTCCACAATGGAGCCGACAGCCCACCCACAGCCGATCCGATCGAGTTTGCGGTCACCGCCTGGTTGATCGCCACCCCGCCGATCATGTCCCCCCGCTATGTCGTCAGTCATCCCCGGGTCCAGGAAACCAAGGTCCATTGGGACGACGACTACCGTGCCGCGCTCGCGGTCGAGATCGCCGTCCCGGCGCCGCCAATCACCCACCGCCTGCCGTCGCGGTGGTCCGGGTGGGTCCAGGACAACTGGAGTCCTCGTTGGCGCGATCCTCACGACAACGACCATCTCATCGTGCTGAGCACCGTGACCATCCGGGTTCCCTTGAACCCGAACGTATTGCCGGATCCGACCTACACCGCCGGCATTCCCGACACGAGTTGCGCCAAGATCGCGGTCGCCGCGATGTGCCGCACGGTCAACGCCGAACTCACCAACCTGCTCACCGCGATCGACACACCAGCCTCGCGCAGGACCACCAGCGGCTCCGTTTCATGAGCAGGAACGACCGTACTCACATTCCGGGGGGCGTGAGGGGCGGGCTCCAGCATCGGAGTGAGACGTGACGATGTCACCGCGCTGCGCTGCCAGACGAAGACGGTGCGGTGGACTCGATCGAGCACACCAATCAGTCGCAACGCTGTCGGATCGTTGAACTCGACGGAGCACAGCCGCGCCACAATGCGCTGATTTTCACACGGTCTCTACCTATCACAAGAAATTCGTTCAGGGGGATACTCATGTCCGCGACTCAGGCAAATTCCGGTACCAGCAGGCGTCGTGCGCCACTGCTCACGCAGAACCGCGAGCTGAAACAGATCGGCGCGTGGAACTGGTCGCTGCCCGCATGGGCAGGTCGGCTGCCTGACGGCCGAACCTACAACACTTGCCCCTCGGCCGGCGTCTGCCGTTGGGTCTGTTACGCCCGGCATGGCACCTACACGTGGCCGGTTGTGAGAGCCAAACACCAAGCGAATCTGGAGTTCGTCCTCGACGATCTGGCAGGGTGGGAGGCCGCCATGGTCACTGAACTCGGTGCCGCCAAGTTCCACGGCGGCTGGGTCAGAATCCATGACTCGGGCGATTTCTTTTCCGACGAATATTTACAGGCGTGGCTACGTATCTGCCACGTTCGCCCGGACGTGAATTTCTACTGCTACACGAAAGAGGTACGCCGCTTTCGCCGACTGGTAGAGCCAAAACCGCCGCCGAATTTCCTGTGGGTCTACTCCTATGGCGGAGTGGATGACGACGAACTGGATCCGGCGGTGGACCGGGTGGCCGATGTGTTCCCCGACGAGACGGCGATCGCCGCAGCGGGATGGGCGTCACAGGAAGTCAGCGATCTGCTCGCGGTGCTCGGCCCGCGCCTGGTGGGCGTGCCGGCGAACAGGATTCCGCACTTCCTGAAAATGCAGGGCGGGCGCACGTTCCGCTCCTGGCAAACCGAGGTCGACGCCGAACGAGCCACCCGCCACCACGGCAGCCGAACACGGCGGGCGGCGCCCACGTCTGGTGCCCAACCACATCCAGCCCGGCACCGAGCAGCCAGCAACTGCGACGGTCGTCGACCAGGCTGATCAGTCGGACGGCGCCCGACTGGGCCGCTCGTCAGCACCAGGACGCCATCACCCCAGCCACGAGTCTCGAGGAGACGACCCAACGTCGACCCGTGTTCCCACACCGCAGGAGGTGCACACCGATGCTTCGCTCGGCCTGGACTAACCCATGCGCCAACGGACAGCACACCAGACGAATACACCGCCTGATCGCCGTCGCGGTCGCCACGGCGCTGATTGCTGGCTGTACTACGAACACCCCGACGACGAACGCGAACCCCCGTCCACCCCAGCCCGCCGACACGGCCCGAAGCACGCATCGGACCCCCTCGAGCGTGGAGCCAACCACGCCGACCGACGTGCCAGGCGCCGACACACCGCCGGCCGTGGCCATCCGCTGGCTATCCGCCTACCGAAGCGCCGCGTGGACCGACTCCGGCCCCACCGCATGGATCGACCGCGTACGGCCCTACGTCACCGACTCCATGCACGCCCGCAACACCACACTGCGCGATGGCGGCGCCGGCACCGACTGGGCCGACTTCGTCCGCCTCCGCTGCGCCAGCACCGTTGATGACATCGCGGCCGTCGTGCCACCGGAGTCCTCCGGAACAACAACGGCCGCGAATGTCCAGGTCTCGGGGTCTGTGCACACAACCTGTGCGGCGGGACCGGCCCTCGCCCCCACCGAGCCTGCAGCCGTAACCCTCGTCGTGGCCAGAACATCCCACGGATGGCGGGTCGACCAACGCCTGTTCTAGCAAGGTCCTGTCCTAGTCACGATTCGAGGCGCTCGGACAGCGCGATGGCTTGTTGCCGAAGCCGCGGGACAGCCTTGTCGGTCCGCATGGCGCGGTGCACACGCACCAACCAGCGTGCTTCCCAGAGGAGATCAGCCGCGTCGGCAGCTTCGTCATCGGCGGTGGCGGAATGATGGAACGGTGGCGCTTTGACGCGGTAACGGTCGATCGCGACACACAGGGCAACGGCCTCGGACCGAACCGCCGCATGATCCGGTCGTCGTCGACGACGATAGGACGACGCAACGAGATCGGGGATTCCCGCGGGGGCGTAGGGCAACAGAAGGAGTTCGGCGTCACGGATCTCGATGACTCTTCGGTACAGCAGGACACTGGGTTCGTCGTCGAGAGCGGCCTGGCGCAACTGTACGGTCGGCACGACGGTTGTGAGGTCCCGCCACATCGGGGTGAGGTTGCGAAGCAAGCGGGCGACGCGATAGCGACGAACTACGCGTAGGTAGCCCACCGGGACAACCGGCACCGTCATGCCCACCGCCACAAGGACTGCCGCTGCGCCGGCCAGGCCATGGGAGACCGTTCCGAACGGATTCTCCGGCTGACGGGTGAGGTAGCTGATCACCAGACCGCCGACGTTGAACACGACCCACACGATGCCGACCACGGCCGCAGCGACGATGAAGAACATCGCCGCACGCATCCGCGGACGGACATCATGGCGCGTCACATATCGGGACAGCGACCGGATGAAGCGCACCACGCAGGCGCCGAGAAATCCCCAATACGCCAACTGGGCCACCACATATTGAGTGTCCAGATCGGCCAGAGAGTCGAACGCGGTATCGGAGCTCGCATACCCCAGGGTCATCAGCGCGAAGGTGATCGACAACGCGATGGCAAGACGGCGTTTTCGCCTGAGTGTCGCGGTGCGGTCCGGGCCGGCGGTCACGCAGGCCACCATCACGATGACGCTGAACACCGCGACGAGGGTCAGCCCGTTGGCCGCGAGCCGAGCGGCGTAAGGCAAGCCGGTGAACGACTGGATGGCCGTGTGCGCGGTCGGCGTCGATAACACCAGCGCGGCAGCGATGGCGAACAAGGCGATGAGCATGTGCCGCTGTGCGTGGGTGAACGCGCCTGGCCTGATGGCGTGCCACCGGACTACGCCCGCCGCCGCAACCACGGCAGCGGCCGGGAAGCTGATCTCCTCAGGCACCGAGGTCCCCGGATACCCGGGAGATATCGAAGAGTGTTTGGAGGCCGACAACTCGACGATCGCGAGACGTCAGCCCTTCGGACGGATCGATCACACGGTTGATCCGTTCCCCAGCCAAGGTCGCGTACAGCTCCGCGTCTCGCTCGTCAGCGTCGCGGTATCCAGCACGCCCGAGCAGCCGACGAATAAGCGCCGGGGACAGGCGAGGGAGCAGCGCCTCGAACGCGCGGAGTGGGTCGCCAGGAGGCTCGACCTGCGACGCATGGGGTGAGGTCGGGGCCGCGGACCCCATCATGATCCGTCGGCTGGTGTGCCCGAGTTCCAAGTGGCCGACCTCGTGCAAGACGATGTGCAACCGGTGGATGGCGCTGGTGTTGGACGCGTAGCAGACGTAGTCGACATCGTCCGTGCTGACCAACAGACCACACGGCGCCGACGCGCCGAGCCGTGCCGGCACCAACTCGATCGCCCGGCCTCGTCGTTCACTCAGCCCACAGGCGAAGCGGCTCAGCGTGAACGGCCGCGGAATGGGAAGACGATCGACAACCTCGACAGCGACACCACAACTACCACCCCGATCAGCCACGCTTGCCCCCGCTCCAACCGTGGGATCGCCCACCGGGCAAGGCTGATCGACCGGTCGAGATTTATGCTGACTTCAGTTACCATTCGGAGCATAGACGAGCGTCACATCCTGTCAACCAGCAGCTTTAGGTTGCCAGCCAGGACACACGGAGGGGCCCTAGCCGGTGCACGCCGCCACAAGGGGAAGGATGCGTGCTGTGTTTGGGGATCATGAACTCGGCCATCCGCCTGACCAACCGCGCACGCTCGCCGAGAAGCTGAACTACCTGCTCGATCGCATACGCCGCGACGACGGCCGACGTTTCACCCACGCCCAGGTCGCCGATGCCGTCGCCCGCAGCACCGGACGACCATGCGACCGTGGCTACATATCCCAGCTGTGTTCCGGCACACGGGACAACCCGACGATGATCGTTCTCGAGGCGCTTGCCGACTTCTTTGATGTCAGTCCGGCCTTCTTCTTCGACGACGCACGTTCCCGACGCATCGCCGAGCAGATCGAGCTCGCGATCGCACTGCAAGACCCCGACACGCGCGCGTTGGCGCTGGAGATGCTCACTCGGCTCGAACCCGACGACGTCGACGCCGCCGCAACAGTCATTCGAGCGATCGCGAAGCGTCGAACGAGCGAGGCCGACAACAAGGCACCCCGGGACCCACACTGACTACGGAGCCAGGTAGTCACAGAGCGCGACACTGGCCCGAACACGACCAACGGGGGCATCCCGACCGCCCAACGCCAGCCCCGGCCCCACCTTCCATCGCAGCCTCGCGAGAGGATGACGCTCGCCGTGGAACTGAGGCGGTCCGCCCCCTGATCCTCGTCGGATAGGTCGAGGTTGAACTCCCCATCCGTTGACCTGGCGCGTAGCATTCGAACGCTAGTTCGACAAGTGATCCTTGGTCACAACATGTCAACGAGGGATAACAAGACGTCGTCAGCGGCTCGTCGCCGCACCCGGACCGGGGTCGACCATGACGGGAGCTTCGCATCGAAGCGTGGCGAGAATCACATACAGCAGCAGGGTAGAAGCCGTGTCGAAAGCTGTCCGATGCGGACCGTCAACAGGACTTCGCCAACGCTGTGACCTGCCGGAATGCGGGCCGTGAGCAGGAGATTACATACCGGGGCAGCGTATGTCCGAATAGGAGGGCGCGGTGGCAGTGCGTAGATGTATACACTCGGAAAGAGTGATCTACGAGACAAGGATCACTCGGTCCGGTTCGGACACGACGGACACGGACCAGGTTCGGGGCCGGAGCGTGGCAACTCCCGCCTGAACCACGAAGTGCGGGTCGTGCATGGGGACTCCCCTCCCTCCACGTCAGCCATCTTGCGGGTTGACGTGGCTGTGGTCCCTGATGATGCGCGCACCCGCGGACAAGTGGCTCTGACAACTTGCGAGGGAACGGGTTCAACGTGGGGGGTAACGAGACAGCGGCGGATGACTTCGCCTGGAAGCAGAACAGGAACTCTGGCATGGCGGCCGCCGGCTGGCCGTGCAACGACGAGTCGCCTCAGGTGGAGGACGACGCCATCAGCGAGTTGCGGAAGATCCTGCCGGATCTGTCCCCGGCCTTGATCCAGCGGATAGTCCTTGGCTCGGCGGACAGGCTCGAGCGCGCTCCCGGTGACGAGGAGACCACCAGTGAGGCACCGGTTGGCGAGGAATTCCCGTTCTGCCCACCACAGCAGAGGTCCTGCTCGGACTGGTGGACGAGCGACGGTGGTCCACCGTGGCTGCGTCGCGGTACGAATGGTCTGATGACGCACAATGATGAGCCGCCTCTCCCGCCGCTGCTGAGGATGCTCGCGTCCGCGATGAGGACAGCTGCGGAGTAGGAACCATCCGCCCGAAGGCACAAGGTGGTGACTCGACAGACGGAGGGGGCGAGTGCCACGGGGGCCGTAACTTGGCTGCGGGCAGGGCCGTTGCGGTGTCGCCCCCCTCCGGGCACCGGCCAGGAATCGGCTCCGTCTCCCAAACACGGCGACGGAAATCAAGCTCCGCTCCGATCCGTGACGATCACGACGATGAATCGGCGTTCCTGGTTCACTGTTCCTTGCCGAAGACGCGGTGGGCCCAGGCGGTGCGTCCGCAGGTTCGGGCGTGCAGCACGATCGCGGCGATGGTGAGCACGGTGACCAGGGTCCAGTTGCCGTCGGGGTCCCGGTGGGTGGAGACGGGCAACCACACCTGTGGTGCCAGGTTCAGGACCAGGCCGCAGCTGAGCCAGGCCAGGACGGCGAGGCCACCGGCGGCCAGAGGGCTGAGCAACGGAGTGAGCAGTTGGACCGTCGCGCTCATGATCAGCGCATTGGCCAGCACCCAGCCCCAGGACGTCTCGGCGGGCAGCCATGGGACCACTGCGGGAACACACAAGACCGGCAGCATGATGCCGGCACCGGCGGCGACTGCGGCCACCGCCCTTGGCCGGGTTGGGCGGTGACCGCCGGCCGCGATGCGGTCCCACTCCCACAGCCGTGGACGCATCAGGATCGCCAGGAGCGTGGCGGACAGGATGGTGCACAGCTCGACCACCGGCAGCTTCGTGGGTGGGAACCGGGCGGAGAGGTCGATCTCCAGCGAGCGGGGGCCGGTCACTGCGGCCACCGCGCACATGACCAGCGTCGTGACCGCGACCCAGTGGGCCGCACGGCTGTGGAGGACCAGGCGCACGTTGGGGATCATGGCTGGGGCAGCTCCTCCGAGGTGAGTGTGCAGGTATGCACCTGCTGCTGGTGTCGCGCGAGCCACCGTTGCACCTCGGGCACGCTCATGCCGGCGAACGCCCCGCTCGGCGGCTCGGTCGGCTCGGTCAGGAACCGCAAGATGTCGCCTGGCAGGTTCTCCAGTTCTCGGGCCTGCTCGTCGGCTCCAGCGCCGGTGTGGGCGCTGAGTTCCGGTGACGTGGCGTCGGTGCCGGGCCCGAGGGTGCAGCTGTAGATCCCGGCCAGCGCACCGGGAATGTCGGTCTCGATGACACCATCGGGGTCGAGCCAGGCGATCTGCAGTGTCCGGGCGATGTCAACGTCGATCGGACCGAAGGCCAGGGACTGGTCCCAGATCTGTGTCACCAGGTCATCGGGTGTAGCGCCGTACCGGGCGAGGATCGGATCGACGGTGTCGATCAGCGCCGCGAGCCGCGGCTGGTGCTCGACGTTGACGCAGTACCGGATTTCTCGCTGTGTCTCGCACACCGCGGCCGGTTGGTCGTCGACGGCGAACAGCGCCGGGTGCTGAATCAGCGATACCGCGATGAGCACCACGGGCACGGCGACGTACATCGCCGCGTCCGCAAGACGCCGCCACGCCTGAGACTTGCCCGTGGCCAGACGACGCAGACACCGGGTTGCCAGGCTGGCCGCCGCGACGGCGACCGCGACGAACACCGCGATCCGGAATACGACCAGCGCCGGTGATTCCCGCTGCCCGAGCTCCGGTTCCAGATGCAGGACCGGAGCGACGACCGCGTAGTTGTCTCCGCCGGCGTGCCCGACAACCAGCAGCGCGTAGAACGCGGCCGCGGTGATCGGCACCATGACCATGGCCGGGACGGCGGTGCCCAGGGCGTAGCCGAGCAGCACCGCGGCCACCATCGCCAGGACACCGGACAGCATCGCCAGCGGGTCCGGCGCGCCGATTCCCCCGTGCGCGAGCGTCGCGACCACGAGCGGGATCAGGGCTAGCAGGTAGGCGCCGACATACCAGGTCACGAGCACCGTCAGGTGCCGGGTCACGATCGGTGCGCCCAGCCGAGGCGCCCGTGGCTGGACCCAGATCCGGTCAGCTGGATGGAGCTGGGTGGCGTACCAGCACGCCGCGGTCCCGGCGATCAGGCCGGCCCAGGTGAACTGCTGGTGGAACTGGGCGCTGGTCTGCACCCACAGCGGGTACGGCCATCCCAGCATCGGCCAGGTCATCACCAGCACCACGGCGACGATCGCCACGGACGGTGCCACCACCGCCGTCGGCCCGAGCGGCCACCACGATTTCCGCACCCGCGCCATCGTGCTGATCATTCGATGCCCCCCACGTTGTCGAGCAGTCGCTCGTAACCGCGCTCGATGGGTGACCGCCGCCCGTCCGTTCGTCGTTCCTCGGTGGCGCCCTGCCGCTCGAGGTCGGTCACGGTGCCGTCGAACACCAGCCGGCCCCGCGCGAGGACGCCGACCCGTTGGCAGAGGTAGGACACGTCGTCGAGCAAGTGGGTGGACAGGACGACCGTGCGGGTTTGGCCGATCTCGGCGATCAGGTCGCGGACCCGCGACCGCTGGCCTGGGTCGAGCCCCACGGTCGGTTCGTCGAGCACCAGCACCTCCGGATCGTGTGCCAGTCCGGCCGCGATCCCCAGCCGCTGACGCTGCCCACCGGACAACGACCGAACCCGATCCTTCGCCTTGTCCCCCAACGCAACAGAGCGCACAGCGTCATACGCGGCTGACTCGCATTCCCGGGGTGGTACGCCGTTGACCCAGGCGGTGTATGCCACGACATCGACCACACGCATGTGGCCGGGCAAGGAAAACCGTTGCGGCACGAACCCGAACCGCACATTCCCGTCAAGATCAGCACCGACATCCGCACTGACGATCCCGCTGGCGTCCCCGTCGTCGCCGAGCACCCGCAGCGAACGCGCAGACCGACTGTTGTGGACAGTCACGACTCCTTCAGCGGGTCGTAGTAGTCCAATGAGGACTGTCAGCAGCGTGGTCTTGCCCGCACCGTTCTCGCCGAGCAGCCCCGTGACACCGGGCCGCAGTACCCAGTCAACTTCATGCAGCACGTGCCGACGCCCGTAGGCGTAGCTCACGCCGTTCACCGTGATTTCCATACCCCCACCTCTCGTCAACGCCTTCCCGACACGGTGCTGTCTCCGGCCGGGGCTCTCAACCCTCGGCGCGGAGACAGCACCGATATCACTTGTCGCGAACCGATGTACCCGGTGCTAGCAGATGGTCCGGCGGGACGACTCGCGCGAGTCGCCGCTCACCCCCGTCGCCGTGGACACGTGGGTGTAGTAGTCACCCCGCCCGTCACAGCTGCCGTACGCGGTCAGGCCGCCGTTGCGCCAGTACGTGGCGCCCCTCACCGCCCGCTCCGCGTCCGGCCACCACGCGATGTGCTTGTAGACCCGGACCCAGAAGTAGGTCACGGTGTCACCGCACCCCCAGCGGGAGCCGTAGCCGCTGAGCCTGCTCCCCGACGAACGCGGGGGATTCGCATTCAGCGAACACGCCATCGGCGTCACCTCCGACGCCGATGAGGTCGATGTCCCCCCGGTCGCGCCGGCGGGCTCCGCCCAGGCGGGCGAGGCCATCGCCACACCACCTGATGCGATGGCCCCCGCCATCAGCAACCCCGTCACGAAACGACGTTTACCCATGCCGTAATTCCTCCCTAAACACGGCGGATCCACGCTCCCGAGCCATGAGACCCCGACTGATGCGACGGGCAGCCCCTCCTACCCGGGAGGCTCACCAGGACCGGCGAGCCACCCGGAACGGTACGGGAGCACAGACCGCGCGCACAAGAGGAAACCAAGATCAATTGTGGTGATTTCTTGACATTCCGTCGTCAAGACTTCATGTTGGAGACGTAGAACGAGAGATAACCATGTCATTTCGGGCCGTGATGAGTCCGGTCAGGTCGGTGATCAACAGAGCCTCGGACGGCACCGTGATGACACTGCGCCCGTCTACAGCGGCGCGTTGAACAGGGGGAGAGTTCTGTGACATCGAGTACGCAGCCGTTGTGGCACCACACCACCGGCGACACTCTGATCCTCGAGATCGGTCACCACCAAGCTCCGGTCCCCGAACCAGTCGCCGACTGGCTCCTCGACTCCGGGGGCAGTGGTCTGTCCACAGCCCCCGGAAACGATCTTCTGCGACTGGAACGACGCCTCCAGCGCCTCGCGGCCAACCTCGACGCACAGCGCGACAACGCCGCAGCCACCATCCGCACCCACGCCGCGCTGCTACGGCGATTCGTGATCGACCTCCAGCCACCCGAAGGCGACCTCCGCGATGCCGCCGACGGATGGCAACGCGATCCCCGCGTACCCGCGAGCGTGGTCCTGTTCATTGACGTCAACCAGTTCCTCGACGCCGACCCGCGCCGAGCGACAACCGCCGACTGGGGCGGCCGCACCATCGCGGGCATCGAGACGTTCGGACTGGGCTGGCGCCGCGACGGTGACGACGAACGACAGGGCTATCACGACCACGACGACGAGGTCGCCCTGCCCGGACCGTGGCAGATAGGACACATTCGCCGCAACGGCGACATCTATGCCATCCGCCGCGGAACCCACCTCCCTCAACAAGTCTGGCTGCTCGGCACGGGCTTCGACACCCACCGCGATGTCTGCGACATGTTGATCCCCGTCATGCCCCAGATGCGCACACCCAACTCGTTGATCCTGGCCGCACATACCGTGCACGAAGCACAAACACACCGAGCGACAAGCAGAAGCGGACTCGCGGATCCCGATCCTCAAGAATCCGGCCACCGCGGGATGAGTCACGAGCAATGACCCACGCGAACGCCAACAACGAGCAGGCGCTATCCCGGCGCAGCAGCCCCATGTCGATCGGCCGCGCGTGATGACAGCGGTATCGCCACGGACCTACCCATTGGGCCTGGGCACCCTCGCCATCGGCACCAGCGGGTACAGCATGACCGGACTTCTCCCCGCGATGAGCACGCACCTGCACATCACGCCTGCCGTCGCCGGGCAACTACTCACGGTCTTCGCGGTGACTTGCGCAGTCGCCGGCCCCATTCTCACCATCGCCACCCGGCGGTGGGATCGTCGACGGCTCCTCACAGCAGCACTCGCGGTCACCGCGGCGGGGAACGTGATGGCGGCCGTCGTCCCCACCGTGCCCTTACTCTTCGTCGCGCGCTTCGTTACCGGGCTGGGCACCGCTGTCTACACCGCCGGCGCGGCGTCCATGGCCGCACAGCTCAACAAGCCGGAACGGCGCGCACGAGCCATCGCCGTCGTCTTCGGCGGTCTCACCCTCGCACTCCTACTTGGCGTTCCTAGCGTGATGGCACTGAGCGCACCCCTCGGCTACCAGGGCACATTCTGGTTGGTCGCAGCGCTCTGCGCATTCGGCGGCCTGCTCATTCGTCTCGTCGTGCCGCGCACCCGGTCGACACCACGGCGCGACGGGCCTTACCGCGCCGCGCGAATCAATCGACACGTGCGCGGAGTCCTCGTCGCCGCACTCCTCGCTTCCCTCTCGTCATTCGCGGTGTACACCTACATCAGCGCGCTTTTGAACCACATCACTGGTGCAGAACGCGAAACTATCGCTGGATTACTTGTGGGCTACGGCATCGGGGCCGCCATCGGGAACTCCCTCGGCGGCCGCGCCACGGACCACTACGGGCCACGACGAGTGCTCCTCGTCGCAATCGGACTGTGCGCAACGCTTCTGGCCGCGCTGCCGGTAACCGCAACCACAGTGCCCGGCGCCGCAGCGACGCTCGTCATGTGGGGATGCGCCTTTTGGGCGGTGAATCCACCGTTGAGCTCCTGGCTGATCCAACGCACGCCGCAGCAGACCGATGACCTACTGTCCCTTCTGGCTTCCTCCATCTACCTCGGCATGGGCATAGGCGGACTGCTAGGCGGCGTAGTCGTGTCATTGTTCGACATCGGCCTTCTCCCCAACGTCGCTGGAATCCTTGCCGCAGTCGCATTCGTCGTGGTCGCACGAACTGATCAGGCCGCCACAATCACTTGTCCACCACCCTGCGAACCTGGTCGCACGACATCCGAAATCATCGATAGCACCAGCACATGACAGACGATTCTGCGTATACCTTGGGGGAGGCGATGACGATGAGAAAAGGCCACATTGGTGCGGCCGCACGTAGGCTCGCATGCGGCTGTGGCGACCAGTCTGACGACCTGTCGCTCGGACGAAGTTCACGGTGTCTGCTGAAGAACGGATGGATCAGGGGCGGGCCGAGATGAACGCCGCCGACCACGTCATCTCCGGCCTCGCCTTCACAGAGCACCCACGTCGGAACGAACGCATCGAACCTCTGCCGTTGGCGACCGCGCGGCTTGCCGCATCCACTGATGGATCGCTGCGGTACGCCATCAGCCGGATCGACGGCTACGGCAAGGTTCCGGCAGCACAGCTCCTCGACAGCCTCGGCTGGCATCCCGGAGATCGGCTCACGGTTGCGGTCGAGCGCAACATCGCGATCTTTCAACGTGATCTCACCGGCGTTTCCACCATCACCAGGAGACGTGCCCTCGTGATGCCCATCGCCACACGCCGAGCCTGCGGCCTCACGACAGGCGACAGCCTCCTGCTCGCCGCCGCGGCGCAGTTCGACGTCATCGTTGCTCACCCGCCGGCCGTACTGGACAAGATGATGACCCTCTACCACCAATCCCCCGACCATGCCTGAAAATGCCTCTGTCCCAGATCTGGACCTTGTGCGCATGGTCGTCGAGCGACTCGGATTCGACCCCGCGGCGTTGACCCAAGCCTCGTCTTCCCACGAACCGGCCCCGACGTTCGGCACCTACGTCCCCGTGGTCTCGGATGCAGTCAGCGAGGCAACGCGACAGACCTACACGCCGTACTGGAACCGGATCCTCAAACACTGGCGCCACCTCGAGCTCACCCAACCCACTCCGTCGATGATCAAGCAACTCGCGGAGACCGTGCGGCAGAACGTCGTGGTACGCCGGAACACGCGCAACGGACGCGGAGCGGTCGAACTGGTCATCGCGGCACTGCGCTGCATCTACCAACACGCGATGGACGACGGCTTGATCACCGAAGCCCAGAACCCGGCGCGCCGGGTCCGCAAGCCACCGCGGTTGCCAAGCGGACGATTCGCCCTCCCCGCCGACCGCCTCGGTGAGATCCACCGCATCGCAGCGCAGACCGGTAACGACCCCCAGCTCGACAGCCTTCTCCTGCGTTTCCACGAAGAGACCGCAGCCCGCCGCGGAGGCGCTCTCGCAATGCGAACCCTGCACGATCTGGACCCCGACCAGTGCCTCGTACGACTCCACGAGAAAGGTGGCACGTCACGGTGGCAACCAGTGTCACCGACACTGATGCAATGCCTCCAAGATCACGCTGAGGAACGCGGCGCTCCGCGCGGCGAGCAGGTGCTCCGCTACAGGAACGGGAACCCGCTGACGCGTCGCCGCTACGACTACCTTTGGGAACGCCTCGGCCGCCACCTCCGATGGGTGGCCGCGCAGCAGGTCACCATCCACTGGCTGCGCTACACCACCCTTACCTGGGTCGAGCGCAACTTCAGTTACGCAATCGCCCGCGCCTTCGCCGGACACATCGACAACAGCGGCGGCGTCGGGACGACGGCAACCTACGTCGAGGCCGGCATCCACGAAGTCGCTACCGCCTTGGCCGCTCTGACTGGCGAGCCACATCCGCTCGCACGACAACACACCCGCGACGAACCGCCTATTGCCATGATCGACTGATCTGCTACCGTTGGTTCATGGTAAATCTCCCGGAAATCGGGAGATTGCCCTCGAACAGGTGTGCCCCCCTCGGACACCAGTATCGGTGACATCTCACTAAAATCGTGAGATCTCACTCGTCAGATGCGGCGTGGAGGTGCTGCGATCGCGTGCAGCCTCCGAATGGCACGCTGGCCCGGCCGCGATGTCAACTCGTCGTACTCGCCGGACTCCGGGTGCTGTCCTGTCCTGGTCTCAGCCCCCGATTTCGTCGTCGAGGCGGCCGACGAACACCGAGTCGAGCAGTGTGACGAAGCCCTGGATGCGCAGGAAGTCCGCCGGGATCTGTGAGGAGAGCATGACCCGGCCGTTCCAGTTCCGGGAGTCGCGAGCGAATCGGTTCATCGGCACCCGGCCGGTCGGCACCTCCGACAGGAAGAACCGGAGGTGATCCGGTCACACCCTCCTCTGGCGGTCAGCCGTCACACCTTCCCGGATCAATGGGGCCACCGCTTCCGCGAGAACGCCCGCCTGGACGCTGGATTTCCCGAGCACAGCTTCGAATGTGACACGGCCAGCCGACGCGGCCAAGTCCGCAAGCTGTATCGAAGAATGACGACGGGAGTTTCCCGTCCAGAATTCCGCGACACGTACGGGCGGCACATAATTGGCGAGACCTGGGTGAACATTCCATAATCTCGGGAAGAAATCCTGGGCGAATTCCGAGGTCAGGAGTTTCTGTTCGTCATGCAGGAAACGGACGGGGCCGTGGTCGTTGTACGCGTGCCACAACGTCATCGGGAGCATCGTGACGAGGGGATCCAGCCCTGGGTAGAGCCCGCTGCCGCGCGGTACAGCCGAACGTACCAACGCGTCGGCGTGGACGCGGGTTGCCAGGAGTATCTGCAACAACGACTCGACCGAGCGTCCGGAGCGTCGCCGGCAGCGCCTTCGCGCGTGTTCGAGGCGGTCGAAGAATGACGCGACGGTCTCTTTCTCGCCGACACCTCGCTGTGTCGCGCGAGCGAGGCTGACAAACGCCTTGTTCAGCGGCTCCCAAAGCTCACCCAGATCACGCGGCCCGTCCGTGAACAAAGTCACGGCCATGTCTCGCGCTATTCCGTCCGCGTAGAGGTCGATTCCTTGTTCGTGTGCTTCCTCCTCGACCAGGAGGTCGATCATTTTCGACACAATGAGAAAGTGCTTGTCAGCGACGGTGATAACGACCCGGCCTGCCAGGCTGCCGCCAGGCGCCAGGGCAGCCGCCAACACCTCGAGCCCACCACGTGTCTTGGCGAACTGGCTGAACTTCGCCTCGGGCGCTTGGGTCGCGCCAGCACGTTCACGTAGCTCGGCGAGCACGTGCCGCGCATCCTCGTCATCGATCCGGACGGAAGCGTGCGCGAACACGCCTTGCAGGTCTGTGAGGTTCTCCCCCGTGGATCCCGACTCGTCCGCGGCAACCCACACTGGGCCGCCGCCGTCGCTGGTGGGTTCCTCGGCCCAGAACGGCCAGGCAGGGTCTACGACTGTGCTTCCCGTCACCGCAGGAGAGTCTACGTCGTGTCGGCCGCCGGAGCGGGATGACAGTGAGCCGATCGTGCGGAGATGAGGTTCGACATGACGGAGGTGCTGGCGATCGGCCCGCTCACCGCGGTCGCCGACAAGCTCCGACGCCGTTCGCGCTCCTACCGTGGGCTGGTCGCCGGCACCGTCCACACCGCACAGGGCAAACAGGCCGACATCGTCATCCTCGTGCTGGGCAGCGACCCCCGGAAACCGGGCTCGCGGCAATGGGCGTCGAGCAGGTCCAACCTGCTCAACGTAGCCGTGAGCCGCGCCAAACGCCGCCTCTACGTGATCGGCAACCTGAACGCCTGGTCAACCTGGCCCTACTTCTCCACGCTCGCACGATCCCTCCCACACGCGCCACCGCTCTCCTAACGGCAGCGCCACCGCTTCAGGCTACGAGTTCGACGGCGGCTCGGTCGTCTAGGTCCTGGGTCGGCTAGTGGGCCGGCCCGCGCTCACGACGAGCTATCTACTGGCGTCCGTAGGCGGGGACAAGAAGTGGCGCCAAGGCTGCGGCCTTGGCTTACCCGCCGAACCAGGACGGGTTCCGATTGCTGTTCCGCCAGGGAGCTAGAGTTCGCGACGTGGTCGACAGAATCTGGTCAGCGACAGAGATTGCCCACGCCACCTCGACGACGCGATCCCCGCCGACCCGTGGCAGAACCGAGCAGCGCGGCTGATCCCACCCTCAACCTCGAAGCCGTGATCGCGCCAATCCGATCTGGAGCGGGCGCCCAGCACATCATGCGCGTGATCGACGGGGTGGTCCAGCCCGCGCGAACCGACGTGCCCGACATCAGCGGCATGAAGGCAAGCAATTCCTGACACACAAGGGAACCCATTTACCCTGTCAGATCTTCGATGCTCGCGATGGTCCACCGCAGGACCTCGCCGACCGGTGTGAGGTCCGGGTCTTGTGCTGCGGCCGCCTCCCTCGAGGTGTGGATCTGTTCCCACAGACCGCTTTTCTCGTTCACACGGCCCGCTGTGGGGAGTTCCAGGTCGCGACACGTGATGCGAACGCGCTCGATCGCATTCGAGCCGGCGTCCCAGTCCGCAAGGCGTTCCGCGTGCGCGTCCTGGTCGACCGCGTAGCCGGTTTGTATCCGCTGCATCGACGCACGGAGGTCCACGACGGCGTCGACACAGGACCGCGTTCGTTCCCGGTCCCTTGCGTCCTCGTCGAGCGTCACCGGTACATACCAACTGACGTACAAGGCGACGACGGCCACGACGAGGCTTGTCAGAGCGATCAGCACGTCGTACCAGGGAGTATGCGCTCGGGGCTTCAGCATGCCCGATCGATCTCGACGGCCAACTCATGTGACTTGCTGCCGTTGTGGGTCTCCGCGGTGGCCGTGCCAAGGACCCGGTTGGTGCCACACCGCGAGCCAGCTGTTTGGGTGACGCGCACCGTCAACCGGAGGTACAAGGCAGCCTCCGGAGCGAACGACCCGAGGTTCACACCTCGGCGCACCACGCCATCGTTGTCGATTTGCCGCCATTCGTTACCTGTTGTCGAGTTCGAAACGGCCGTCGTACCCCGGACGTACACGAGTTCGCCCGGCAACGAGTACTTGATGATGACGTCGTCCTGTTGCATCGTACCGGTGTTCTCGTACTTGACCTTGATATCCAACTCGCCCCCGGGCCGCACGCGCGGGGTGTATTCGTACTGTTTGCTGCCGCGTTCCGCGGCGCGTTGCGTGACCGTGAAGCCGGGCTGGTCGGCCACGAACTCGAACCGGACCTCCCCTCGGCAGTCGTCCTCTCCGGTCACGTCACCGGTCATCCCGTCGCAGCCGACGAGCACCCCTCGCGGGGAGAAGAGTTCGCCCGCGGGCACTGGGATCCCGGCGGGGACACGTTTCGTGTAGAGCTTCGCCGTGTCCGACGCGATCCTGATCGCGACCGGACTACCTGACGTGGCGACCACGAGCGATCGCCACACCTTGGGCGGCTCGGCAGTACCGGACGTCACGACGCCCGTGGCGCGCTCCCGGCCGTCGACCGTGGCGGGCAACGTCGCGGACACCCGCGTCTCCCGGCTCACGCTTTCCGACCCGGCGAGGGCGTCGTTGTGGAAGCTGATCCAGGCCTCGTACCGGCCACCGGGCCGCACCTGCAGTGTGTCGTCGGAGATCCAGTTCTCGTCGCCGACAGCACGCAGAGACAGGAAACTACGTTCGTCGCCCCACTCAGGGTCGTCCATCAATGAGTTCAGGACCGCGGTCGTCGGCGGGGCGTCATGTGTGAAGGCCGGACGGTCGGGACCCCACCCAGCCTCAGGGACGCTCAGGTCCACGCCTTCCGACGCGTCCGGATCATCCACGGCGCCCGTCGGCGCTGCCTCGCACCCGCACAGGAACATAACGATCACGAGCACAGCGGCGAGAGCCCCGCGCGGGGCACGGCCGGATCCGATCATCCCACCTCCACCTGGTTCTGCCGCGAACGTCGGTGCAATACGGGACGGCGTTACCGAAACCGGCGACGACCCCCGGGGCCTTTACCGCCAACGCGGGCGTCCTGCTCCGCCGAGAGGAGCCGGAGCAGCAGGCTCCCCAGGGGCTACCGGCCTCCTACCGCCAAACGCGACGTTCTGCTCGTTCGCCATCGGCGGTGACAGGTCGCGCGGTGGCCTGTACGTCCTCGCCAGCACGATAACCATCGTCGGCTACGTCGCCATTGCCGGCCTCTGCGCGCTCCGCCCATGTCAGCTGACCATCAGCAGCGAAGGGCTGACCGTCCGCCTCACCGAAACCCGATTCATGGCCCCGATCCGCCGGATGCTGCGACTGCCCGAACCGGCGCAGGCCGAGGTTCTCTGGAACGACGTTGAGATCCTCCAAATACAGGAAACAAAATCGGTCACCCGGCGCAGGTCGAAAACCCCGTGAAAAGCACCAGCTACGACATCCGGCTGGGCCCCCGCCCTTGCGGCCGAAATCGTGGCGGTTGTCTCCGCTCTGGAGCAAAGCAGACGGCCTGGACGTGCTCTGCCCGCTCGACAGACTCGAATTCCACCTGAACGCGTCCGTCGCGACCATCGACGCTTTGCTGCGGGAATACGGAGGCGACCGGTACCACGGGATCGTACGGTCCACCTCTGCGTGACCTTCGGCTGCTGCGCGGGTTGGCGAACCAGCACGACGTGCCGTCCAGCGTTGGCGATCACGGCCAGTAGCGGCGGCATGGTCGCCAGCACCACCGCGCACGGCGATGCCACGATCTACCGTGTCACTCCTCACCGCGTGCTCGACGGACGTTCGCTTCCCGCATAGGCGAAAAGCTGGGCGCGGTTCGGTTCGGCGTAACCGGCGATCTGGGCCCGAAGCCTGCCGAGCAGGTCGGTGAGGTGATCCGCAGCGCCCGTATCGGCACAGTGCCGAGCCAGAGCACGGAGCTCGATCAGCATGCGCACCGCGGCAACACCGCCTTCCGTCGTGGCCAGCTGCGCACCCCGCAGAATCAGGGCGCGCCGCATGCTCGCGTCGAGTTCGACGTGGTCGCCGCGACGCATCGAGTGGAAGAGTCGGAGGTAGGACAGAACCTGTGTGAACGGGTCCTCAGTGTTGGCTACCGCACGGGCGAGGTTCGTGTCGATGACAAGGGGCTCAGTGGTGTTGTCGTCGTGGACCACGAACCGCTCCACCCCGGGACTGACGCGCGCCGCCACGTTGACGGAAGCGAGCAGTGATCCAGCTCGCTCCATGTCCACTGTCAACTCGATCCGGGGCACTCCGAACACGTGCACTTCACACTGGTCGTCGGAGACCTGGATGTCCGGACACGGCCACCCACTCACCAAAGCGACGAGCTGAATGCTCTGCGTGGCAGGCAGAGACTCCACCGTCTCGAGCAACGGCATGACATCAGCACCCGACTCGACACCGAACAGCACGACCGCCACCGTCAACGCCATGGCCGTCACGTGTCCGGCGATGACCGCGTCAACCAACTGCGCGGATGTTAGGTGTTTCTGGACATTGCCGCGATCATTAAGAAGATCGACTCCGTTGTCGGTCTTGATGACATACGCACGGTGCGCGACGGCGTTCCGGAGGTCGAGGTCGATGTCAGCAACCAGCCGTGCGTGTGGCGTGCTCCTGATCCGGCGTACACAGGCAGCGGCCCCGTCGGACAGAGCCGAGCGGTAGCCCGACCCGGTAAGCGCTATGGAGAACAGCGCAATGGAGTGCCTGGTGCTCGACTCCACGACAGTGTGAATGGAGCTCATAAGCGCGTCGACGCCGACCCGATCGTTTCCCGAGACCGTGGACAGGACGTGAAGCATGCTTCCGGACCGGTACATTTCGGCCAGGGCGCGCGAGAAATTGTTTCTGAACACGTCGGACTCGATGGCGTCACGACACTTTTGGCTGCCAGCCCGAAGAACGTCGCGTGCCCGGACGACGATGTCCTCGAAGGACTGCCGCTCCCCAAGAGTCGCGGCCATCTCGACACACGACCGAACATACTCACCGATCCCAGCAGGAAGGGCGGCACTGGGACCACCGATCCTCGTGATGCGCTGCATCGCGATATCAGTGGCGGAGCTGGCGGTCATGGCGAGCGACACCATCGCGATCGCCAGATCGTCGGGAGACCGGCCCACCATGAGCTCGACTCGATCGATGGCCCCAGCCCACCGATCCAGGGCAGAACAAGCCGCGTCAATGTGACCCTGCAGCACCTGCTCAGCTCGTTGCGCCTGGACTGGAGCCGGTGCGGCGTACGCGTTGAGAGTTGCCTCCCACACTCCGTGCACGCTTGTAAGCGTGTCCTCAACGGCCTGACACAACTCGCGCCACGGACGAAGGCGCTGAACGGCCTTGATCGCATCGACCCGACCGAGCAACTGACCGGTCAAGTCGCAGGCCCGCTCGACATCACAACTGTCTTCGTCAAGCGCCGCCCAGAACTGCTCCATCCACTCCGTCAGGCCACCAAGCAGCGCCGGGTACAGGTCCACACCGGGCTGCAGCACCTCACCCGGCGCCACCGGCTGAACGCAACGCACCTGCTTGACGACACGCTGCCGCCGCTGCACCTGCGGATTGACCTCGTGCACGCGCGGCCGCTCCCCGCAAGCAGGACACGCCACGCCCCGAACACGCTCGCGTTCACCACACGGACACACGAAACCCGAGAACGAAAGGCTGAACCCCGGCCTTCTCCTGCTCATGCTGCCATCCCACTTCACGACCCGATCTCGTCGACTCACCCACGCACGTCGACGACGTAACGGACTAGGATATGGCGCGCGGCAACCCGAATCCCGAGACACGCCGGAAGGCGACGAGATCAGGTCGATTCACCACGAGCGCCGGATCCTGAACAACCCGAAGAACTGGATCGCCCTCGACCGCGGCACGACTCTCACCACCACTGGCTAGCTATCCGTGTCGATGTACCTGTCTGATGAGGGACCTCACGCGACTGTCGAATCCTGCTCATGGCCAACGCCGGCGTCATCGTCGCAACCCAGGACGCCGCACCCGACACCTGGCAACACCTCGTCGGCCACATGGTCCGCTCCTACGCCACCCCGACGCCCCACTGCCCGACGCCCCCTGCCCCGAGCCCTCTACCGCGCCATGATCCGACTCACCCGACAAGGCCCCCGCCGCACATCACCCGCGGTGAACCCCTCCCCGTAGCACGTGGCACGTTCGCCGAGCGGCCGTTCAGGCGGGCGGCCGTCGCGGTCCTGCTCTCGCTCGCGGCGACCGCCGAGCATGCATCGCCGCATTCGCGCCGGAGAAAATCCGCAACTCGAGGTTCGGTCAGCTCGCCACCGTGCAGGTCCGTCCGGAACGTAGCGACCAGCGTCCCAGGTTGCGCCCGCGCCGAATCAGGGGTGACGACCTCATCCTCGACGGACTCCTGAGGTTGCTGGCTTCGTCGATCAACCGGAGACCACCCGCTGCGGCAGGTGTCTCACCGGCGTGGTTGCCTAACGTCGTGGCGGACGATTTGAGGCAGCAGTCGTGGGCGATCATCACCGCAGCGGTCGCACGAGACCAGAAGGGTCTGTCAGTCCTCATCGATGACCTCGACGAGGAGGACGTACGAGATGTGCTGGCCGGAGTGGCGATGGTGGCTGGCAACGCGATCACCTGGCACGAGGACTCGACACGTGTGCTCGCCCTCTTGCGAGAGCAGCTTCTGAGGAGGCAGACGCCGGGATCTGATTCCGCCATCTCATAGGTCGTCTTGACCTCATCTTGGTCGGTGTGGAAGCCAGCCGCGCACGCGCAGCAGCTTGTCGCCGTGCGCGTCCGCGTGATGCAATCCCTACCCTCCTCCAAAACACTCCGTATTGCCGATAGCTGTGATGAGTGGCTGCGATCAGCTCGACTACGGACCCTGGTTCCTGTTGGTTCAGACAATGGCTTGCGCTCGGGTGTCACGCGCCGTCGTTGTCATCCCACAGCTCCGCAGCGGCCTCGGCCATTGCGTCGTCGTCGAACTCGATGGGCGCCAGTTCGGGATCGAACACGTCGGTTGTCGGGTCGATGTCCTCGGAGTGGCGGATGACCTGGGTGAGGAACTTTCTTGCGGTGGCGAGCACAGTCCCGTCGGTGAGCCAGACACCAAATTCGAGGTTGCGGCGGGAGCTGCGGGTGCCGTTCGCGCTGCCCAGCCAGAGTCGCTGAGGGGTGAAGCCGATGACGTCTTCGACCTGGCCAGCTGCCCCTTCGTCGTGCCACCACAAGTGGCCGACCAACACCATCTTGGTGTGCAGGATCGGCACGAGGTGCTGACCGGTCTTGCGGGGCCCGATCGAGCGGAACGTGGGCACCGTCAGGTCAGGCAACTCGGTGTAGGGCCCGATCACGGTTGGGACGCCGTTCGTCCGGTGTGCGAGATCGGCAAGTTCTGGACAGGCGCGGGTAGGGAACCCGCTTCGACTGTCGCAGATCTGGCGGAGCCGGTCGAAGGTCGCCTGCTTGCGGCGTCGCCGGAGGTCCGTCGCCGCGGGTTGTTTGCTGACCACCACGCAGGCGGCCGGGTAGCTGGCGATCGCCTCGATCAGCTCATCGTCATCCAGCCACATGAACCCGCCCAGCAGGGCAGGTCCGAGCGACCGGGCCGGCGGCGACTGGTCGTGCAGGGAACGGTAGTCGGCAAGACCGTCAACCAGCCCTCCCAGCACGTCCAGGCCAAACCGCTCAGCGCCGGTGCCGTCGCTGAGCAAACGAAGGAACCGATGGTCGAACTGGACGGGGAACCCGGCGGGCTGGGTGGTCATGAGCCCACGATAAAGAGCCGGCGGCACCGCTAGCATCTCGGTATCGTGCGTGCTACTGACCCTGCCGGGGTACAGGAAGCGGTGCCAGAGCAGGCGTCACAGCGTTACATCGAACGACCGAAACTCCTCCGTAGCATCGCCCAACTACACAGCACCTGGCACGACACCGTCCTCATCGAACGCCTCACCGATACCGTCAACCGACCTGGCTGCTGAACGTCGTGGCACCGACACCGAACCGAAGTGCTTCGCGTCGCGCTGGGGCAATCAGCAACGACTTCCTACGTCAGCTCGGCGTTCTCGACATCGACATCCTCGAGTTGAGAACACAGCAACACCGGCAGAGTCGACGCCCACGGCCTCACCTTCGACTCACTCTCGAGGCACGGCGCCTGGGTACGTGCTGCGCGAGGTTCGGCGGCGGGGCGATCACACCGATCTTCTCAAGGCCGTCAACGCCGAGTTTGTCGACGACATCCCGAACAGTGTTCGTATAGGCCCGGTACTTCAGGTAGCCGAACGCCGGGACTGCGACTCCGGTAAGAACAGACGCCACGATGGCGAGGACGTTCGCGAGCATGCTTGCAGGACCCTCCAGGGGATGGTCCTGGTGCTCATCTCCAAGCGGCTACGGCCGGCGCTCTACCTGTGGTGATGGGGCGCTCAGACGCCAAAGGGACCTGGACGGGTCCCGTGTAGCTCGAGCAGGCGGTCTAATGTTGTGACCGCCATAGTAGCCGCTTCCCTCGGCAATCACGTCCAGGTCTGCCAGTGCGTGTCGGGCAGCATTAGTGTGCGACGCGCGTATCCGCGTTGGACCGGCTCGTCGTAGCGATGAAGCCACTCCTGAGGCGCGGTCGACTGAGGAGAATCTAACGCCTCGACCATGCCGTGCAGTAGCCCGAACTCGACGTTCCCGCCGCCATGGGCGCAGCCTGTCACCATGAACTCTTTCGAACCACGCCCACCATCCCAGGCCCAGTTCAAGATCCCAGCAGTGCCGCCGCGTGCCCACGCAACTCCCAGCCACACGTAACGGACAGCTGCGAGCGGATCGCCACGACGGAATACGCGACCGAGCAGACACCCTTTCACCGGGCAGCGGACCACGAAGACGGTCAGCTTCCGCTGCGTGGTCGGGTGGAGACCGAGGAACCAGCCCGCGAGCCGGTCAGACTCAGCCTGACACTCGCGCCGATTCCCCAGAGTACGGACCGGATGACCATGCCCATCGCGAACGTTGTAAGGCTCCGCTCCCTCCCGTCGGACGAACTCACGCACGCGGGCACCGTCAGACTCGCCATGAAACCTAAGCCGTGGTCGGCGAGGACCTCTTCCCATGTCTCCAGCATCCCACGTGGCCTATTACCGTCCGTGTCGTCAGCTCACCCTCAACGAACTGACCGTCGTCACGGTGAGAACCTGATTAGGGCTGTACAGCGGCGCCCCGATGCGGCGAGCTAGCGACTGGACCCTCGCCGTGGACGGCTCAGCTACCGTGTCACCCACACGAACGACGGACCTTCCGACGCCTTGGCGCAACGTGGCACACTGTGAACACACAGGACGGCCAGCTGCTACGCTGGTGACATGGTAAATCTCCCGGAAATCGGGAGATTGCCCTCGAACAGGTGTTCTAATCCCCCCTCGGACACCAGTCTTGGTGAGATCCCACCAGACACGCGAGATGGCACCATCGCTGGCTGTGGTTGCGACCCCTTGTGGCTCCGCCTGGCCCACCGCAACGAGCCGAGATGAAGCTCGTCGAAGGTGGCCCGCTTGGTGACATCCGTGATCCCGGTGGGATCCTACCGGGGGAACCTACCGCGACGACGAGATAATCAGTGGCCAGTGGCCTGGTCGCGTACCGAGCAACACCACGCAACCAACAGACAGCATCCGGCGCGCGTCGAGTTCCGCGGGGCACGTCGCACCTCCCACGATGACGATCGGCAGGGAGCCGGCATGCACGGTCTCGGCGAACTTGAAGCCGTGGTGATGGATGTGCTGTGGCGGGATGCGACGCCGCTCAAGGTGCGAGACGTACTCGAGCGGCTCGACACTGGTCGACAGCTCGCCTACACCACAGTGATGACCGTGCTGGACAACCTGCACCGCAAGCAGTGGGTCGAGCGCGAACGGGACGGCAAGGCCTACGTGTACGAGGCGGCGCTGACCCGCGAGGAAGCCGCGGCCCGCGCGCTGCACGACGTCCTCGCCGCGTCCGGTGACGCACACGGCGCACTGATGCACTTCGTGGCCTCCGTGTCCGACGAGGAGACCGATATTCGCCGCGGCGCTCTGCGCAAGAAGCGGCGTCGCTGACGACCAAGCATCGCAGGTCGACTGGTTCTTGCCGACCACGCACGACGTGTCGTTCCACCAACCCGTGTCCGATTGCTCGTGCACTGTCGCAGATATACCCTACCCCTGTATCGTTGCGGAACTTTCTGACTCGACGCGAAGCCTAGGTCCGCCCCTAGCATCTGCTATGCCCGATACTGGAAGGAAGGACGGCGATGACAACAGGCGTGTTCGCGCTCTTCGTGGCTGTCGTCCTGGTTGTCGGCGGCCTGTATGGGTTGGCGGTGCTCGTGCGGCTCGCGCGGACCGCGACCGACGTCCGGCCGTTCCTCTCCGGTCACGAACCATCCGAGCACGCTGTGTCGCGGTACCACGTCCGCTGGTACACGGTGACGGTGATCTTCCTCGCGTTCGACATGGAGATGGTGTTCATGTACCCCTGGACGCTCGTCGTCGCCGAGGAGGGGCTGACCGCGGTCGTCGAGATGTTCGTGTTCCTGGGAATCCTGTTCGCCGGCGTGGTGTACGCGTGGCGGGAAGGCGCGTTGCGGTGGACGTGACCTCGTGGTTGTTGCGCCACACCCCGCCCAGACCGATGATCGTGACCGCACCTGGTGGTGCCGAGGCCCGGCTTGCCGTCGAGCGGGCCGTGCGGGCACGGGTGTGGTGGCAGGCGTGGAGTCCCGCGCAGGCGAACATGCTCGTGGTTGCCGGTGACGACCATCGCTTCGAGCCGTATGTGCTGCGGGTGTGGCAAACGCTGCCGATACCACGGGTCCGGGTGGACGTGCGCTCGGCGACGGACGCGGATCAGCGGTTGGTGACGGCGCTCAGCGCCCTTCACGACGTCGACCGGCAGCGTGACGAGACCGAATCCGGCGCCGGGACCGAGGACCAGATGGCCCACGCGACCGCGGACCGTCCGGATGCGACGGACCACGGCGAGCACGGCGGACATGCGGACCACGTGGGTCACGACATGGGTCATGGCGGTCACGACCACCACATGAGCGGCATGGAGCTTCCCGGCGGCGTGGCGATGGCCGACCGCGCACCGGACCGAGACGGTCTCATGCTCGACCAGCTCCACCTGCCGCTCGGCCCTGCCCTGCCGTTGTGGCCGGAAGGGCTCGTCCTCCACACCCGGATCCAGGGCGACGTGATCCAGCGGGCCGAGGTGGAGCTGCTCACCTCGCCTGCCGGTTCGTACTGGTCCGGCGACGACAGCCGCCTGTCGCTCGCACGCCGTCTCGACTCCTGTTCGCGGCTTCTGGCGCTGTCGGGCTGGGCGGACGCGGCGGTTGGTGCGCAGCGCCTCCGAGACGATGTGCTCGCCGGTGTCCCGGACGAGCGGGCGATCCAGCGGTGGGCAAACCGGGTCCGTCGCTCCCGCACCTTGCGCTGGCTCCTCGCCGGACTTGGCCCGGCTCCGGACGCGCCGGACGCCGTGGCCGGAGACGCCATCGACCGGCTGTACCGCAGGCTCGACGTCACCGAAGCACCGGACGAGCACGCCACCCAGTGGACAGTGGAGAACCTGCCCGCGTTGCTCGAGGGCGTGGAACTCGCGAACGCCCGGCTCATCGTGGCCAGCCTCGACCCCGACGTCGCGTTACTCGCCGCGGGGGGAGTTCACCATGGTTGAGGTGGCGCCCTGGTGGGGCGCGCTCGTCCTGCTGGCCGTGCTCGCGGTACTCGCACTCGCCGCCGCCGGGTTCGACGCGGTTCTGGCGGCACGAGCGGCTGGGCGACCGGGTGGCTCCGCACTGCTGGAACCATTGCGCACCACCGCCGGGCTGCTCGTCCAGCAGCGCAGGCGAACGCTCGCGGCCGATGCCCTGCTGTGGCGGTCGTCGGGGATCGTGTTGCTCGTCGCGGCCGTGCTGGCGTCGCTGGCCACTCCCCTCGGCCGGTGGGCAGTAGGTGATCTGTCCGTCGGCGTCGTGTGGTTCAACGCGATGGAGATCGTCGCGTGGGCCGCGCTGTGGCTTGCCGGATGGGGCCCGAACTCGGCGTTCTCGCTGGTGGGTGGATACCGGTTCGTCGCGCAGGGGCTGGCCTACGAGCTGCCGCACATGTTCGTGCTGACCACAGCCGCGCTGGGCGCGGGTTCGCTGCGGGTGTCCGACATCGTGGCCGCGCAGGAGGACCTCTGGTTCGTCGTGTGGATGCCGGTCGCGTTCGTCGTGTACCTGGTGTCGGTGCTGGGCATGGCGTTCTTCCGGCCGTTCGACCACGCCGCGGGCGCGGATCTGGCGGGCGGTGTGCGGACGGAGCTGTCCGGTGTGGACCGTCTGGTGCTCGACGCGGGCCAGTGGGTGCTGCTGGTGTCCGGAGCGGCGATGGCGGTTCCGCTGTTCCTCGGCGGTGGTGACGGGCCGGTGCTACCCGGCTGGTTGTGGTCGGTGGTCAAGACGGCCGCGGTGCTGGCGCTGCTGATCTGGGTGGGGCGGCGGCTGCCGACGATCCGGATGGAGCGGTTCACCGAGGTGTCCTGGATGGTGCTGGTACCGGCCACCCTGCTGCAGGCGCTGTTTGTGTCCTTTGTGGTCATCTAGGAGGGTGAGGCCGGTGTTCTGGGTGTGCGCGGTCGGCGCGGTCGCCGCTGGGATCGCCGTGTTCGTGGTGAACTCCATGGCACGGGCCACGTTCGCGCTGCTGGCGTCGTTCCTGTTCGCCGCCGGGACGGTGCTGCTCGTCGAGCTGACCTACCTCGGGGTGCTCGTCGTGCTCATGATGATCATGGAGATGGTCGTCATGGTCGTCTTCATGCTGATGTACATGATGAACCCGGCCGGGCTGATGCCGATGTCCATGGTGCACAACAAGAAGGGCGCGCTCGTCATCGCTGTCGGCACCTTCGCCGTGCTCGCGGCGGGTGCCTACCTCATCGATTGGCCAACCTCGAGCGCACCACGCCCGGCCGATCCCACGATGGCGCTCGGCGAGGCGTTGATGGGGCCCAAGATGCTGACGATGATCGTGCTGGGGCTCGCGTTGTTCGCCACGATGATCACCACCGTCGTGCTGTCCACCAACCGCGGCCGCTACGACCGGTACGGCGACCGGCTCGACCGCGAACGCCCGGACGACCCCGTGCGAGGTGGGCTGTGAGCCTGCCGGACTACCTGCTGCTCGCGGCCGCGTTGTTCAGTGTCGGGCTCTTCGGCGCGTTGTCGCAGCAGTCGATCGTGATGGTCATGATGGGCCTGGAGCTGATGATCAACGGGGTGATCGTGGGCGCCGCCGCGTTCTGGTACTTCACCGCGCCCGACCGGCCGGACGGGCAGGTCGTCGTGGTGGTCGCGATCACCGCCATGGCGATCGAGATGGCCGCTGGTTTCGCGGTCACCACGGCCGTGTTCCGGGCACGGGACGTCGACATGACCGACATGGCCGCGGACCTCAAGGACTGACATGCTCTGGGCTCTGATCGCGGTGCCGCTGCTGGCCGGTGGCGCGTTGCTCGTCACTGGACGCCGGGCCGACCGGCTCGCGAGTCCGGTCGCGCTCGTGACCACCGCCGCGACCCTCGCGCTCGCGATCGTCGCGGCCGTCCACCGGCCCACGGCCGAGGTGGCCTACCTCCGCGGGATCTCGTTCGGTCTGCGGGTCGACGGGTTGTCGGCGGTCATGGTGGTCACGGTCGCCGTGGTGCTGCTCGCCGTGCTCGTGTTCGCCACGGGCGAGTTCGGGGCGGACGAGGCACGGGCGCGGTTCCACGGGCTCATGCTGATGTTCGCCGGCGCGATGCTCGTGACCGTCACGGCCACGACGTTCGTGGCGCTGCTGATGGCGTGGGAGGTCATGGGCGCCGCGTCGTACGCGCTCATCGGCTTCTGGTGGCGCGAACCGCGCCGCGCGTCCTCGGGCACCGTGGCGTTCCTGACCACACGTGGCGGCGACCTGGGGCTCTACCTCGCGGCGGGCGCGGCGCTCGCGGGTGGCGTCGACGGACTGGAACTCGCCCGGCTGGGCGAGCTGCCGGACGGGTGGCGGGACGTCGTCGCGGCCGGGATCGTGCTCGCCGCGTTCGGCAAGTCCGCGCAGCTGCCGTTCAGCTTCTGGCTCTCCCGCGCCATGGACGGCCCCAGCCCGGTGTCCGCGCTGCTGCACTCGGCCACGATGGTCGCCGCGGGCGGCTACCTGTTGCTGCGCATGGAACCGCTCCTCACCGCGACCCCGTGGGCGGCGCTCGTCGTCGCCTGGGGCGGCGCGGTCACCGCGTTGCTGCTCGGCGCGGTCGCGGTCGCGCAGGACGACCTCAAACAGCTCCTCGCGGCATCGACCTGCGCCCAGGTCGGGTTCATCGTGCTCGCCGCCGGTACCGGCGGAGTCGCGGCAGGCAGCGGACAGCTGGTGGCCCACGCGCTCACCAAGAGCCTGCTGTTCCTGTGCGCCGGGGCGTGGCTGACGGCGGTCGGCAGCAAGCAGCTGCCCGTCCTGCGCGGGGTGGCACGACGCTATCCCCTGGTCGGGGTCACGTTCTCCGTCGGTGCCCTCGCACTCGCCGGCATCCCGCCGCTTTCGTTGTGGGCCACGAAGGACCACGTCCTGGCCACCGCCCTGCACGAGTCCACCCCGCTGTACCTGATCGGTCTCGCGGCGGCCGCGTTGAGCGCGGTCTACGCAGGCCGTGCGGTCGTTCTGGTGTGGCTCCCAGCGGATACCCGGACCGAACCCGAACAGGCGGGCACGAACCGGGTCACCTGGTGGCAGCACGCGCCGCTTGCCCCGCTCGCGCTGGGCGCCGCGGGACTCGGGATCGTCGCCATACCGTCGTTGTGGGACGAGTTCGCGGCGCTCGTCCTGTCCGGGCAGGAAACCCGGCCCACGTGGTGGGAACTCGCGGGCTCCGGGGTGCTCGCACTGCTCGCGGCCGCCGTCTCGGCAGGGGTGGTTCGCCGACGCGGCGACCTGACCGGCCCGCACCTGCTGCGGGATTGGCTCGGGCTCGAACGGGCCGCTCGGCTGCTGGCGTCACGTCCGGCAGCGGCCGCTGCCGTTCGCCTGGCACGGTTCGACGATCGCGTCGTGGCCGGGAGTGTGCGGACCACCGCCGCCGTCGGCACCGCGTTCGCGCGCGTCGTCGACGCGCACGTCGAGTGGTCCGTCGACCGCGCGGTCCGCGCGCTGTCGGACGGCTTCCGCGGGCTGGGCAGGCTGGCACGCCGGCCGCAGACCGGTCAGCTGCACCACTACTACGCACAGGCGGTGGTCGCGCTCGCCGCGCTCGCCGTACTGCTGCTCGTGCTCGGATGAACGTGAGGTGAGCGTGCTCAGCATCGTCGTCTTCCTGCCCGTCGCGGTCGCGGCCGTGTTGCTGGCCGTGCCCAGGATCAGCGAACGGGTCGTGCGGTGGACGTGGATCGCCGCGAGCACGGTCGACCTGGCGCTCGTGGTGGTGCTGTGGCTCGGCTACGAACCAGGGCCCGGGTACGCGTACGAGGTGAACCGGCGGTGGATCCCCACCGTCAGCTCGGGCTATCACATCGGCGTGGACGGGCTGAGTCTGCCGCTGGTCGCGCTGACCACCGTGCTGTTCCTCGCCTGCGCGATCTACGCGCTGCGCCAGACCGACCGGATCCGCTCGTTCGCGGCGCTGTTCCTGTTCCTCGAGACCGTCTGCCTCGGCGTGTTCGTCTCGCTGGACCTGATCCTGTTCTTCGTGTTCTTCGACCTGTCGATCGTCGGCATGTACTTCGTCATCGCGGGTTGGGGACACCGCAACGCCGCGAAGGCGGCGCTGCAATTCTTCCTGTACACGTTCCTCGGCTCGCTGGCCCTGCTGCTGGGCTTCATCGGCCTCTATCTCGCCGGGGCACCCCACACGTTCGACATCGTGCAGCTGGCGGAACAGAACCCCTTGGCGGGCAAGGGAACCCTGGCCACGCTCGTGCTCGTCGCGATCGTCGTCGGACTCGCGATCAAGACACCGACCGTGCCGTTCCACACCTGGCTGCCACCCGCACACACCGAGGCCCCGGCCGCGGGCTCCGCCATCCTCGCCGGGGTACTGCTGAAACTCGGCACGTACGGCTTCGTCCGCATCGCGATGCCACTGCTGCCCAGCACCTGGCGGGACTGGGCATGGGTGATCGTCGGCGTCGGCGTCGTCAGCGTCCTCTACGGCGCGCTGGTCGCGTTGGCGCAGAAGGACTTCAAGCGGATGATCGCCTACACGTCGGTCAACCACATGGGCTACGTCATCCTGGCCGTCGGCGCCGCCGGACTGCTGTCCACATCAGACGAACAGGCGCACGATCTCGCGGTCACCGGCGCGGTCACCCAGATGGTCAGCCACGGCCTGATCACGGCAGCGCTGTTCCTCCTCGCCGGTGTGCTGTACGAGCGGGGCGGCACCTACGACCTCGACGCCTACGGCGGGCTCGCCGCCCGCACGCCGCGGTTCGCCGGTCTCACCGCCGTCGCCGCGTTCGCCTCGCTCGGACTGCCCGGGTTCTCCGGGTTCATCGCCGAGTTCCAGATCTTCACCGGTTCCCTCCCAGGCGCACCGGTGGCCACCGCGCTGGCGTTCCTCGGCATCCTCGTCACGGCCGCGCTGTTCCTCCGTGCCTTCCAGCGGTTGTTCCTCGGCCCGCCGTCACGTACCGACGTCGCCGACCTCACGGCCACCGAGACACTGTCCATCGCACCGCTCATGGTGCTCGCGGTCGTAGTCGGCCTGTTCCCCCGCTTCCTGCTCGACCTCGTCGAACCCGCCGCCCGCGTGCTCGGCACCCTGCTGAGCCGGTGACCGCGACATGAACACGGGCATGAACCCCGACATGAACACGGACATGTCCGCGAACATGCTCGCGGACCTCGCCCGGCTGCTGCCCGAGTCGTTCCTGGCAGGCGGCGCGGTGCTCGGCCTGCTGCTGGGCGCGTTCCTGCCACGCGGGAGGCAGTGGCTCGTCCGGGCGCTCGCCGGAGTCGTTGTCGTCGCCGCCCTCCTCGCCACGACCCTGAACTGGTCCCCGACGGCGACCGCGGTCTTCGAGAACAGCTACGCCATCGACACCGCCACCAACGCGACAAGGGTGGTGGTACTGGTCTCCGTGCTGCTCGTACTGGCGATGGCGAGCACGCGGATCACCGGCCACGCACGGGAGACCGAGTTCGTCATCCTGCTCATGCTCGGCGCCCTTGGCGCGATCATGATGGCGGGCGCGAACGACCTCCTCCTGCTCGCGGCCGCCTATCTGCTCGCCAGCGTGCCGCTCTACGCACTCACCGGGTTCGCGAAGGACGGCCCCGGCACCGAGGCCAGCATGAAGTTCTACCTGCTCGGCGCCCTGCTGGGCACCACCATGCTGCTCGGCGTCATGCTGCTCACCGGCGTCGGCACCGGCAGCGACTACCCGACCCTGCACCACATGCTGGGTGAGGCGCCGGTGGCCGCCGTCGCCGTGGGGATCGTCGCCCTGCTCGCGGGCCTCACATTCAAGGCGGGCGCGGTACCCGGCCACTTCTGGGTACCGGACGTCACGCAAGGCGCAACGCCCGCGGTCGGGGCGATCGTCACCACGATCCCCAAGATCGGCGCGGTCGTGGCGATCTACCGATTCGCCGCGATCCCCGCCGAGGCGTCCACTCTGGACTGGCCGCTGCTCGTCGCGGTCCTGGCCGCGGTCACGATGACCCTCGGCAACCTCGCCGCGTTCTTCCAGACCGATGTACGCCGCCTGCTCGCGTACTCGACGATCAGCCAGGTCGGCTACCTGCTGATGGCCGTCGCCGCCGCGGGCCAAGCGTCGCTCGCGCTGCCGAGCCTGCTGCTCTACCTCGGCGCGTACGCCGTCACCAACCTCGGCGCCTTCGCCGTCGTGTGCACGCTCCCCCGTGCCGTCACCCTCGACGACTACACCGGGCTGCGCAGACACCGGCCATGGCGCGCCGTCAGCCTGGTCGTGTGCCTGCTCGGGTTGGTCGGCACTCCGCCGACCGGGGTGTTCGCCGGCAAGCTCACGATCTTCACCGCCACGGCGGACGCGGGGCTCGGGTGGCTGGTCGTCGTGGCCGCGGTCAACACCGTCGCCAGCGTCTTCTACTACCTGAGGTGGATCATGCCGGCGATGCGCGACGGCAGTGGCCTGCCCGCACCCGACCGCCCTGCCGCGGTCACCGCCTACGTCGCCACCGCACTGTCCGTGGTGCTCGGCGTGCTCGCTGGCCCGGTCCTCGCGATCACCGGCGGTGGCCTGCTGGTCCCGTAGGCGGGGGCTTGATTCGTAGATCTCTCGACGCTCGGCGACACCCTCGAGACATGCGTCCTGTGCCACCAGGAAATGGATGAACTGCTGCCGATCGTCTAGTGTCGTGAGTCAATAGTTCATTGTTGGTCGGTATGCTGTGGCGATGCCGAGTCCGAAGCTTGAATCGGTGGTGTTGTCCGATGAGGAACTTGGTGTCCTGAGTGGGTGGTCGCGTCGGCGGAAGACGGCGCAGGCGTTGGCTGCGCTGAGGTTCCCCCAAGATCGTGGAGGCATGGACTAAGAAGGATCATGAGTCGTGCCTGAGAAGCGAAGGAAGTTCGATCGGGAGTTCCGTCAGGGGGCGGTTCGGATCGTGCGGGAGACGGGGAAGTC